>NZ_PQWO01000026.1 GCF_003231495.1 Acaryochloris thomasi RCC1774 | reverse complement strand
TTGTAGAGCCGTTGCATTTGCTGCTCAATATTCACTGTGTAAGGATTCATCTCAAACCAAATAGGGGAGGATGCTCAGACTATCATTCTTCCATTGAGGTTCTGGATATTATTTATTCCTCGATCCTAAGCTGCAAAGTCATTTCATGACCTAAGAGGTATAGTTCCCATAGCTGCTCAGGCGTAGGTTCCATTCAGGGTTTAATCCACATTCGATAGACCTACTGGGCTATCCTAACACCACTCAAAACTCAGCAGACACCACTTGAACTCGTCCCCTCAAGCTCTTGCCAGCATAGATATAGAGCGCGCGGCACATGGAAACAGCCCTTCCACTTGCCGCCCTTAAGACTCAGCAGCACTTCACCCTGGCGATTGAGATAGCCAAACCATTCCCCATGCTCAGCATCAACAAAGTGGTTCCAGGTGTAATCGTGAACCTTACAGAACCAGTCCCAGCACTCGGTCCGGCCCGTCAATCGATAGCCCATTACCAACGCCACCAGGGTTTCTAAATGAACCCACCACAGCTTTTGATCCCACTCAAGCTGCTGAGGCGGATGGCCTTCTGCATCCATAAAGTAGTAGATGCCGTCATGCGTCTGATCCCAGGCAAACTGCAGCGTCTTAAGGACGGCATCAACAGCCTGATTAATCAGCTCAGTATCCTGACGACGATGGGCGATATCCATGATGAACCACATGGCTTCGATGCCGTGCCCCGGATTAATCAAACGGCCCTCAAAGCAGTCGAGGTGTTGGCCCTCTGGCGTCACGTTCTCGTAAAGCAGCCCCTGCTCGGCATCCAAAAAGTCCATCATCACGGCCTGAACCGTTTGATTGAGAACCTCTTCTAGGCGGTCGCCCTCTAGCAGCCAATCCATTTCCAGGGACAGATTTGCCAAAATCATCGGTACCGCCAGCGTTTTCATCGGGCGAGTTCCCGGATAGGTCTTGTTGTACTTCCCTTTGGGATCTGCCTGACGATGTAGAACGTTACTGTACGCCTGCTGGGCCACCTCTTTAGCCCAGTCTTCTCCAGAGGCTAAGGCATATTGACTGAAGGCCATCGCCGCAAAGCAGTCGGAGAAAATATTGTAGGGCTGTGTTAGAGGTTGCCCAGCGCGATTGAGAGAAAAATACCAGTTTCCCTGATTGTCTCGGCCTTGCTGAGCGAGGAATTTAGCACCGTTGGCGGCAATCTGCAGCCAGTTTTCCCGTTTCTCTAGCCGGTTATAGAGCATTGAGAAGGTCCACACCTGACGGTTTTGCAGCCAGATAAATTTGTCGGTGTCGTAGACTTTTCCTTCTCGATTGAGGCAGGTGAAAAATCCACCCTGCTCTCGATCAATAGAGTGATGCTCCCAAAAAGGCAGCACGTTTTCGAGTAGCGCATCTTTGTATAGATTTGCCAGCGCCGAGACAGATTGGGGCATTGGGTTGCGATCGCAAAAACAACGCTTCCAAGCTTACATCAGACGCCCGCTAGCCACCGAAGCCCTGACCTCGATTAGGAGAGGTCGTGGCTAAGCATTTTTCGATTTGCGATCGCAACCCTTCGAGATCCAAATTCTGGCCAATCAAAACAAGCTGATTTTTAGGTTCGCCTCTCCACTCCTCATCGTCGAGCGAAAACCGCTTACCACTCAAGTGAAAGACATGACGCTTTGGACTCTCATCAAACCAGAGAATTCCCTTAGCTCGGAAGACATTGAGTGGCATCTGCTCATCTAGAAAATGCTGGAATTTACGCACAGAAAACGGGCGATCGCTCTGAAAAGAGAGAGAGACAAACCCATCGTTATCTAAATGATGAGAATGCTCGTGATGGTCGTGGTCATGCTCACAATGTCCATGATCGTGATCGCAATTATCGTGGTCTCCGTGATCGTGGGCCTCGGCCTGCTCTTCCTTAGCAAAATACTGCTCAGACTCAAACAGACCCACGCTAAGAATCAGCGGCAGCGGCACCTCGCTCTTCACGGTCCGCAAAATTCTGGCTCCCTCTCGCATTTCACGAATCCGAATCTCTAGCAAATCGAGATCAGCCTCATCAATGAGATCGGCCTTGTTAAGCAAAATCGTGTCGCCGTACGCAATCTGACTTTGAGCCGCCTCACTATTGAACAGATCTAGGCTGAAGTTTTCTGAATCCACCACTGTCACAATCGAGTCTAAGCGCGTCAAATCTCGTAAATCAGTGCCCAAGAAAGTCAGCGCCACCGGCAGCGGATCTGCTAGCCCCGTTGTTTCCACCACCAGATAATCAATTTTGTCCGAGCGCTCCAGCACCCGATGAACGGCCTCCACCAGATCATTATTGATCGTGCAGCAGATACAGCCGTTGCTGAGTTCCACCATATCTTCACCCGTGGTGATCAGCAGATCATTATCGATCCCAATCTCACCGAACTCATTCACTAAAACCGCTGTTTTGAGTCCTTCCTGATTGCTGAGAATGTGATTCAAGAGCGTGGTTTTACCGCTACCGAGAAAGCCCGTAATGATAGTGACCGGCAGTCCACGTTTTTCAGTATCCATTGAGGCTGGGATGCTTGTATTCACGGTGGTCTTCGTCATAGATTGCCTTCGAGTAATCCAAGATAAGTTGCGAATGGGATGGCCCGAGGCTCCCCTTGGCTAATATTATGCCGCAGCACTAAGACAATTAGCGAAATCTAAGGCCGCTGGAACCAGCTACACAAGGTCTCCATTATCTAAAGCTAACAACCTCACAAATTCAACTCAGTCATGCATAATAACTTCACGACGCGCCGATTGATAAATTAAGAGCCAGCGCAAAGAGAGGCAAGGCTGTAATATAACTCGGATGTTCTAAGCTCGCCAGAGAAAAATCAAAAGCCTCAAAGACTCATCATGAGCAGTTGAAATATCGCCTATCTCAGTACGCAAGAATAATGATCCAATTTTTCTTCCATGAGCTTGAAACGGCCCTGAGCAGTGTGAGGGTTACGGCTAGTTTACAAATTATAAAGGTCGTAGCAAATCAACAGAAGCTGTCACGGCTCTACCAAGGACTTTGCCTAAGCTGCGAGCTTTTTAATGAAATTGTAGTGAGGGCAACCAGTGATCGTAAGCAAGCTATGTCATACAGTAGTGTTGAAGAATATCTTCGCGCCCGCTTGACTAGAAACAGATTAGAGAGATCATTAAGCTAATACATCTCATATTTAGGTCTTCTGTTCGATCAAAAGTACGATAACAATGTTCTCCAATTCCCGATGTATCTAAAGTCTTACAGCTATTTTCAACGTCAGTTTATGCAAATTTCCGGGCACTCTCAAAGGGTATGGACTAGAGCAGGTGGGCAAAGTCAATGAAAGCAGTTCTTCAGGTCGGTGACCAATCTTTTTCTGCGACAGAGGTGGTGCAACACTTAGTGGCCTATCAAATGCTGCCACAGGTCTCACAGGAGATGATTATCGATCAAGCAATTGCTGAGGTCGAATGCACGCCAGAAGAAGAAGAGCAGGCACGCCAGCAGTTTTTTGCCCAGAATAAACTGACTTCAGATTCAGATCTCCAAGCTTGGCTGCAGCATAATGGCGTTACGCCAGCGCAGCTCAAGCACCTAATACTGCGACCCATTAAGCTAGAGACATTTAAACGCAACACGTGGGGCGCTCAGCTCGGCAATCATTTCCTGAAACAGAAGCAGCACCTTGACCGAGTCATCTATTCGTTGATTCGCACCAAAGATGTTGCGATCGCACAGGAACTATACTTTCGCATCCAAGAAGGCGAAGCGACCTTTGCCGAACTCGCGAAAGAATATTCCCAAGGCCCAGAAGCTCAGACCGGCGGCCTCATTGGTCCCATGGAGCTAAGCCAGGCCCATCCAAAACTCGCGCAGCTCCTCCGCACCAGCCAACCCGGCCAGATTTTCCCTCCCGTTCGCTTAGATGAATGGTTTCTAATTGTCCAGCTAGAGAAACTTCTCCCAGCACAACTCGATGACCCCACAGAAAAACGATTGCTGAACGATTTATTTCAGCGCTGGTTAAAACAGCAACAACAGACCGTTTCGCTGCATTTTCCAGAAGAGAACCCCTCAGAAGAACGAACTGCCTCCCCAGCAGTCCTACAAGAACCAGAGACGGCGGAGCCATGACCTACAGCAAAACGGATATCCAGTCCTTTCTCCAATCAGTCCCTCCCTTTGATCAACTCTCTAGCCAAGGCATGGAGCAGTGTCTAAAGAGCTGTAAACTCCTCCGCTATCGTATGGGGCAAGCGATTGTCGTACGAGACAGTCTCCCTGCTCAAATCGCAATTATCTATGAGGGGCAAGCGCGACTACTGGGTCAAGATCCCCGCAGCAATACCCCCCGTAGCCTCAAGCTACTAGAACCGAGAGAAGTTTTAGGCTGGATCAGTTTATTGCGAAATAAAGCCTGCGAGACAGCCCTCGCATCTCAAGAAACCCTTTGCCTGAATCTCCCAAGCCAGGACTTCTTGGACTTAATTGATACTGAGCCAAACTTTGCTGCAGGTTTTCGCGATCGCTGTAGTTTAGTTGAAGTCTTCGATTTACTGGGTGCTGAACTTGAGCGCCGTGCCGATGGCATCTCCGATCTCAAAGCCCTTTCTCTAGAGGCCCATGACGCGAGCAAGGTGCAGACCTTCTCCAGTGGACAGCATCAACTTGACCTTGATGACCAGCACCTTTGGTTACTCAGTGGCGGCTCGGCCAGTAACGGCTCCATTGGTCGGCGACTCGATCCGACAGAAACACTCCAGATCGGCAAATCTGGGACCCTACGGCTGGTGGGTCTCCCAGAGCATATCATTAGCCCTGCGAACCTTTCTAAACCCTCTATCTCTCCTCCAGTAGAGATCAGCGGCTTGGCTGCAGTCGAAGAATCCGAAGCCATAGAAGTTCCCTACGCCCCCAACGTCCAAACAGAGGATCCCTTTGTTCTCGAGACAGAGAGTCGATCCCGGAAGTATCCTCACGTGAAAGGTCGGGGTCCAACGGATGCTCCGTTGGCCTGCTTCCAGATGCTGGCTCAATATTGGCGCATACCGTTTCGCAAAGACGTCATTCGCCGCATCATAAAAAATCAATTAGCTCGTAACAGCACGGTTTCCCTGACCACCTGCGGTGGGATCGCAGAAATGATGGGTCTCAAGGCCCAACTGATTGAAGCTCCAGCCAATGTTTTTACGCGTCTGCCCACCCCAGCTATTATTGCTTGGCAAGATAGCTTTGCTGTTTTGTACGAGAACTCTCCTAAGGAGCTGGTCTTTGCCGTCCCCGAGCAAGGCATTCGGCGTAAAAAACCTGAAAATTTCCTCGACGACTGGGGAGAATCAGGCCAGGTTTTGTTGCTGGAGAAAACCGATTCTACCCCTGAGAAAAAGTTTGGTCTAAGTTGGTTTTGGCCCTCAGTGTCCCGCTACCGTGGGGTGCTAACTGAGGTCTTGATTGCCTCATTTTTGGTGCAGTTATTTGCCCTTGCCAATCCCTTAGGAATCCAGTTCATCATTGACCGGGTACTGAGCAAGAATAGTCCTGACACCCTCAATGCCTTGGGCATGGGTCT
The DNA here is from genome assembly GCF_003231495.1 of Acaryochloris thomasi RCC1774. Lineage (NCBI taxonomy): Bacteria > Bacillati > Cyanobacteriota > Cyanophyceae > Acaryochloridales > Acaryochloridaceae > Acaryochloris > Acaryochloris thomasi. The sequence continues at coordinate 47,420 of NZ_PQWO01000026.1, read as the reverse complement.
ACTTCTTGTTGCTCTTCTTGAAGCCCTACTCACCAGTTTCCGGACCTATTTGTTTGTTGACACCACCAATCGCATTGATATGAGCCTAGGCTCCCAGGTGATTGATCACTTGGTAAGGCTGCCGTTGAGTTACTTCAACCGTCGTCCTGTCGGGGAACTCTCGACCCGAGTTAATGAGCTAGAGAACATTCGCAAATTCCTAACCGGGACGGCCCTCAACGTCGTTCTAGATTCACTGTTCTCAGTGATCTACATCTTTGTGATGCTGTTCTATAGCTGGTTACTCACCATCATTGCGCTCGCCACAGTGCCCCTATTCGCCCTGCTGACCATTCTCGTCTCTCCCATGATCCGGCGACAGGTGCGCGTCAAGGCTGAAGAAAATGCAAAAACCCAGTCCTATCTTGTAGAGGTCGTCTCCGGCATCCAAACCGTTAAGGCTCAGAATATTGAACTCAAGTCGCGTTGGCAGTGGCAAGAGCGCTACGCCCGTTACGTTAGCGAAGGCTTTAAAGCCGTTACTATTTCCACCACAGCCGGCTCCATCAGTGCTTTCCTCAATAAGCTTTCGGGTCTACTACTGCTCTGGGTGGGTGCGGGCCTCGTTCTTCAGGGAGATCTAACCCTAGGTGAGCTGATTGCATTTCGAATTATTGCTAGCTACACCACTAGCCCACTCCTGCGCTTGGTTCAACTGTGGCAGAACTTCCAAGAAACAGCGCTCTCTCTAGAGCGCCTGGGTGATATTCTTGACCATCCACAGGAAGTCAACGAAGAGGACCGCAACAACATCCCCCTGCCTCCGATTCAGGGAGGCATCTCCTTCAATGAGATTAACTTTAGCTTCACGCCGAATGGCCCTCTGCAGCTTAAGAATGTCAGTTTAGACTTCAAGCCAGGTACCTTTGTGGGTATAGCCGGACAGAGTGGATCCGGCAAAAGCACCCTCATGAAGCTCCTGATGCGGCTCTACACGCCCAAGAGCGGGCAAATCCTAATGGATAAGTACGATGTCAGCAAGGTAGAGCTGTATTCTTTGCGTAGCCAGATTGGCATGGTCTTGCAAGATAGCCTACTTTTTGATGGCACCATCCAGGAAAACATTGCACTCCCCGCTCCTGATTCCACATCAGAAGAGATCGTTGAAGCGGCACAGGTCGCTTTTGCTCATGACTTCATTATGGAATTGGGGCAAGGTTATAACACCCGCGTGGGAGAAAGAGGATCCGCCCTTTCTGGAGGACAACGACAGCGAATTGCGATCGCACGTACCGTCCTGCAAAACCCCCAGATGCTGATTTTGGATGAAGCTACAAGCGCGCTGGACTTCAATGCTGAGCGCCAAGTGATCCAGAATCTATCGAAGATTTTTCATGATCGAACAGTTTTCTTCATCACACACCGTCTCAAAACGCTGCAGGTTGCCGATGTAATTGTGATGATGGATCAGGGCAAAGTAGCAGAAATGGGCACCCATGCCGAATTAATGGACCTCAAAGGCCAATACTACTGGCTTTACCAGCAACAGGAGACTCAAGGATGACAAATATTTCTGCGAATGGGCGCCAAACGTCTCCTCAGACGAACGGTCACAACAATGGCAAAAGCATCAGCCAAAACGGGAACGGGCAGCTCCCGATGCCAGCAGAGCGGAATCGCGCCGTTACGCAATTCGATCGTCCAGTCGTGCTCAAGCAGTCACCGCTGTGGTCACGCATTATCATTTGGACCATTATCAGCGGCACCGCTATCGCTATTTTGCTCGCGTTCGTCCTAAAACTTGAAGAAGCGATCCCAGCAACAGGTCAATTAGAACCTCTGGGAGCCGTCAAAGAAATTCAGCCCCCTGTCTCTGGTGTCGTCAGCGAAATTCACGTCAAGGATGGTGAACGGGTCAAAAAAGGCCAGCTCTTGCTTAGTTTAGATCCTGAGGCCACAAGTTCGGAATTAGCTTCGCTACGGCGCATTCGGGCCAACTTAGTACGACAAAATCAGCTTTATGCTAATCCAACCCTGGGAAGCGGTAGTGAACAGATCGGAAACTTATCCTCCCGACGCTCTAAAACACAGGATCGTCAAGCTCTCATTGAAGAGAATCGGCTTCTGAGAGCCCAGCTCAGTGGCGAAGCAACCAGCTCTAATTTTTCAGCAGAAGAGTTGGCGCGCTTGCAATCTGGTCTGGCACAGAAATCATCGAATGAAGCCAGTTTGTCCGCACGCTTAGCCCAGCTCAGTGAAGAGTTGGCAGCCAAAAATATTGAACTTGAGCAGAACCAAATTCAGCTAGAGAGCAGCAAGGAAACCCTAAAGCTTAATCAAGAAACAGCTAATGATATCAAAGAGGTTTTTGAAAAAGGTGGAATTGCGAAAATCCAGTACAAAAACCAGTTAAACGAGGTGCAAACAGGGCTAGCTGAAGTCGCCCGCCTCCAGAAAGAAGAGATTCGGTTACGAAAAGAAAAAAGTCAAATCCTAGAACGCACAGCTCAGACACGGGCGGAAGGGCGCAACCAAGGTGCCACTGACAAACGAACCATTCAAGACCGTATGGCAGCCAATCGGCAAAGTATTGCGGGAATTGATAGCCAGTTAAGCAAAGAAGCGATCGCAGACGACAAACAAATTGAAGATAATAAACGTCAAATCGCTGAAATCGACAACCGCCTGAACCAAGCACAGGTGACGATGAAATACCAAGAGCTAAGAGCACCCGTCGATGGTGTCGTATTTGACCTCAAACCCAACACCAGTGGTTTTGTGGTCAACGCTAGCGAGCCAATTTTAAAGATTGTGCCTGCAGATAATCTACAAGCCAAGGTTTTCATTACCAATCAAGAGATTGGCTTTGTGAAACAAAATTTTGAAAAAAAAGGAGAACTTAAGGTCGATGTTCGCATTGACTCCTTCCCTTTCAGTGAATTTGGTGATGTCAAAGGAACACTCACCTCAATAGGGTCCGATGCACTGCCCCCGACAGAAGTGCGCCAATTCTATAGTTTTCCCGCGACGATTGATTTAGAAGAACAAAGGCTTACCAAGAATGACCTTAACCTGCCGCTGCAGTCTGGCATGTCAGTCAATGTAAATATCAAAGTTCGTAAGCGAACGATCATGAGCATCTTCACAGATAAATTCACAAAGCAGGCTGACAACCTCAAGCGCCTCTAATCAGCAAAATATTAAGCTTCCGTATAGTGGATCGAGCACCAATTTAGGCCGGAATGTCGGCTTTTATACGCATTCCTGAATGTTTATTGGCATGCAGAGTTTTTCTGTATCCGTTTATCCTAGGAACAGATAGCCTTTAGCTTTTCTGATCCAGCACGACCTGACCAAAAGTCGTGATCGTCCCAAATCTATGCTTACCCAGATTAAAAACCTAGCCGAGACCCTTGCACCTCGTCTTATTGAAATCCGCCGGCACCTTCACACCTATCCAGAGCTCAGTGGTCAAGAACACCAAACGGCAGCTTATGTTGCCGGAGTATTGTCCTCCTGCGGTCTCCGAGTAGAAGAGGGAGTTGGTAAAACGGGAGTCGTCGGTGACCTTCGAGGTAGCGGTCAAGATCTTCGCCAGTTAGCCATTCGGACTGATATGGATGCCCTACCCATCCAAGAAATGACGGAGCTCACATTTGCTTCACGCAAGCCAGGGATCATGCATGCCTGCGGTCACGACATTCACACCACCGTGGGATTAGGAACCGCCATGATCCTGGCAGAACTGCAGCTCCCCGGTAACGTTCGTTTCCTATTTCAGCCCGCTGAAGAGATTGCCCAAGGAGCCAAGTGGATGATCGACGATGGCGCTATGGAAAACGTCAGTGCTATTCTTTCAACCCACGTCTTCCCTAGCATTCCTGCCGGTACCGTTGCTGTTCGCTACGGTAGCTTAACAGCTGCTGCCGACAACCTAGAAATCACAATCATCGGAGAATCAGGTCACGGCGCTCGCCCCCACGAAGCAACAGACGCCATCTGGATTGCAGCTCAGGTCATTACAACACTTCAACAAGCTATTAGTCGAACTCAAAATCCACTCCGACCAGTGGTGCTCACCATTGGTCAAATCAATGGAGGACGAGCCCCCAACGTGATTGCCGATCAGGTCCATTTGCAGGGCACGGTGAGATCATTGCATCCAGAAACTCGCGAGCAACTCCCCCAGTGGATCGAAGCAATAGTCGCGGGTATCTGTCAGCCTTACGGCGCCAAGTACCATGTTGATTTTCAGGCCGGAGTTCCTGCAGTGCGCAACAACACCGGTCTCACAAAGCTGATTGAATCTTCCGCCCAACAACTCTGGGGATCAGAAAAAATCCAGGTTCTTCCAGAAGCATCATTAGGAGCCGAAGATTTTTCCTTATATCTAGAACATGCGCCAGGTTCGATGTTTCGCCTGGGTGTTGGACACCACGAACGGATCAATCACCCACTCCATCACCCTGAATTTAAAGCTGATGAATCCGCTATTGTTACGGGAGTAATGACAATGGCCTATGCAGCCTATCAGTACTGGCAAACATCTGGCTAAGGCCTTTGTTCAAGATCTGCTTCAAGAGTATTGTTTTTCTGTAGCCGAGTCCGCCAAGCAGCATAGAGAAACAACAGGGTAAGTAATAAATAACTAACAGCCCACTGCGCTCCAGCCCCCCATCCCAGTTTCACTACGGTGTCAGTGGGCGTCCACTGGAAGCTGTGAATCAGCCCTATCCAGGAGAGTAATGCCGCGATCAATGACCACAGAGCCGCTTTCCCAAAATCTCGATCAATAATGTAAACCGTCATTCCAGACAGTAGCATTGCAGATAAAATAACGCCCTGCTCTAGTGCAAACGCCCCTTCAATATAGATATCACTCAGCCGCAAAGCAGGAACCAATACGTCGGGTTGAAAGGGTTGCTCCGGCGTCCCTAGTCCTGCGGCTCGGAAGCTATTCTTTGCGATCAAAGCAGCCCATCCAGCAATCCCAGGCAAAAGACCTACCACGACCGCAGGTGCATGGCGCAGGGGAGTCACCGTGAAGCTCTGGGCCACGATCACGATGCCAATCCACAGAACAATCGCCATCCCGGCATCAATTGGCACTAAATACGTCAGAATGCTGATGCTGCCTGTCAAGCAAAGCACACCTAAAACTAATCCATTTAGCCAAGAGTATCCAACTCTAGCCCCCATCTCCTTCCAGCCGGGATGCCCGATGTAGATAGTGGTAGGAAAACAGGAGCCACAGAAGGCTGCGACGATGGTACCAATGCCGTTAGCAGCTAGACAGGGGGTTGTGGGATAGCGATCTCCCGCCGCCGCCGCACTTTCCAGATTCTGCAAGCTGCCCACCAGATTGAACAAGCCCATTGGCAAAATAATGGTGAAATACTGCAGCAACACGCCTCGCTGCTCCCAAAGTCCACCAATCCAAAGCTTAGGTACGTATACACCCAAAGAATCTATCGCCGCACTCCACTGCTGACCGTCCCAGATCGTTAACCCAGTAGTCCACGACAGCAAAACACCCAGTAGAACCGCAAACAACCCGCCTGGAATTCCAAACTTAACACCCCCAAAGTAACTGAGCAAAATGACGCCCAACGGCAAAATGCCCACCATCGGATTGGCAAACGTGCGAAACAAAAAGCCGATCGCAATAAACGTCAGCGCGATTCCCGCCAACGTCGAGAGCATCGCGGCACGAGGGGCAACCCTTCGTAATCGCTCCCCGAACCAGGCACCACCTAGTTCAATCAAACCCGATCCCAGACAAGCAACCAGTCCCGCCTGCCATGCGGTTTCTGCAGCTTGCGCCGGACTGCTCCCCTGATTGATAGCCAACAGCTTAACCGGCAACATCACCAAAAAAATATAGGCAAACAAACTCACTGTATTGATGCCGTAGGGCAGCGCCGTTAAATCATCACGCTGTTCTCGCTTCCCTTGCTGATAGGCCAGCCAGCTATAGTAAGCATTTCCTAGAATCAGGCTCAAGGCCACTCCAGGCAAAATACGAGCAAAGATTAGTTCTGCAGGGAAACCCAATACGCCCTGACACAATCCCACAATCAGTAGAATCTGAATTAAGTTATCAACCAACAGGCCAAAAAAACCATCAATATCCCCAGGCACGAACCATTTTGGGGATGCTGTTAGAGGCTGCATCAATCAGAATCTCGGCTCAACATGGCCATCATCATAGCCTGCTGTCCCGTTCGCTGATAAACATCCTTCAGATACTCCAGTAACTTTTGCCCATCAGAAATCTTGGACGGTGTTCCGGTGCCGGTCTGGGAAAATGATTCAGTAGGCATCGGCCCCAAAACATCAATCACGGTCTCAGACGTTGGGGGAGGTGCGATCACCACTAAAGAAGGATCAAGCTGCTCGCTATAGGACCAGAACCCTGCGTCAAGCTTCACAGCAGTAGATGATTCAGTCTGTTGTTTCTGCTCCTTTGATTGATCTGTTTCAGAAGTCTTACTGCGATTCTGACGCAGCGCCTCAATAATAGAAGTTTTTGTCCGTCCCCTTAACTGAAATAGAATAAACGGATCCTGGCTAAATTGATTTCCTAGGAGATAGTAAACCGCTCCGATGTGCTTACAGGGGTTAACCGGATCGGGGCAGTTGCAGCGGCTGTGAATATCAAACTTGCTAAACGGAAATAGGCTCAATCCACTAGCGGTAAAGGCTTCTTCTATATTCTGCGGCATTTCACCAGCCAGCAGCTTGGCAGCAAAGATAGCGCGTTGTGATAGTTCCTCAATCACATAAGACCACTGCTCATCATCAAAAGGGTCAAGGGACAGAGTGACCTCATAGGGGTCTGGAGCCGTTCCTTGAACTAGAGCTGAGACCTCTGGCCCTTCGAAGGTCAGCTCTAACACTCGTCCTTCACGCACGTAATTGCGTGCCCTTTCAAGACGGCGACGCCATCCGAAGGATTCTAGAACGTCAACCCAGCGCTGTGCCCACCATTCTCGGCCATCGACGCCTGTTTCTCTAACTGCTGATCCTGCAGAATTAACCATGGCAAAATAACGAGGCTTTCCTTACTCGATCGCGTTTGTCCTAGACGTTCATCATAGCTTGGCTTAGAAAGCCAGAACTCAGCGAGATCGCATCTTGCTGACAAAATCTGCGGTTAATCAGAAAAAAGGTCATGTTGTCTCTATGATGAGTTGTGTCTAGGGCTAGCCGTTAGGCTAGTGATTGAAGAGACGACAAGTAATCGTCCCAAAGGAGATTGCTCTGAACAGCTCATTAAGGCAGCAATCATACGAAGGTAAAAACCTCTTCATTGGTATTGATGGTCATAAATACACCTACTCAGTTGCAGTGGTGATGGAGGGAGGGCTGGTCAAGAAATGGCAGACGTTAGTAGACCCAGTGAAACTTGCCCATCAGCTCACAGCCTATTTTCCTAAAGCCCTGCTCCATAGTGTTTACGAAGCCGGCTTCTCAGGCTTTATCTTGCATCGGCAGCTAACAAATGTAGGCATCGCTAATCAAGTCGTCAATGCCGCCAGCATTGAAACGACAGTCTAAAATCGGGTCAAAATAGATCAACGAGATGCTCTCAAACTCTCTGCATTGATTGAAGTGAGGCGTTTGCCAGGAATTCGTATTCCGAGTGAAGCAGAAGAATCTCATCGATTAGTATCACGAACACGCCAACAATTGGTTGAGGAACGAACTGCCGTCAAGAATAGAATTCGAATTGAGGGCTCATCAACGGGGATTGATAACCGTCGAAGATCGACGGCGGATGAGCCAGACCTGACCTTGTCTCGTAAGCAGCTCCATCCCCCTCATCTTTGGATCGGCCTTCGAGTTCGCCTGTTCGCTTGTCTCTTGGACTGAGGCTTAGCCCTTCTTCTGCTCCGTCGCTGTATTTGTCTGGGTGCTGCTTGATAAATCGCCCTTCGCTGCCCGTACTGCCGGGAAGGGGTTGAGGTTCGACTCGGCGGCCTAACCCCACGCCTTCTTTGGAGACGACTTCTGCGCTGTTGAAGAGGCGTTTGCTTCTTCTTTACCGTTTTTGTCTTGATTGCTTTTCGAGGACTTGTCCTAACGACCTTCCGCTTTTTGATAGGTGCCGCTTTTTGATTCGGCTTGATCCGCTGCGGTGAGAGTTTGTTTCTCTGCTCAGTCTTGCGAGGGACAATTATCTCTCGCTTCTGCCTCTCTGTTGGCCTGATTGGCGGTGGAGCCTGCGTGCGTGAGGGCTGTCTCTGCCTTTGTTGGGTAGTCTTTGGCCGCGGCTTGACAACCTCTGATTGCTTTACTTCTACAGCTTTCTTTTGAGGACGCGGTTTTGCGGGCTGCTGCGGCAGCGCTTTCCTTTTTGAGTGAGGAGAATGGACCTGCTGCGACTTCATCTTTGACGGCAGCGCTTTGTGGGCGTCTCCTCGCTTTTTCGCCTGCATAGGTTTGTGAGGCAGATGTTCGTGCTGCTTGAAGTGAGATTTAAAGTGCTGCTTTTCTTTTAGATGTTTACCTTTTAGAAAATGCTTGTGTTTCAGATAGTGCCTGTGCTGCAGCCGCCTGCCGTGATGGCCTCCGAGGTAAGGCCAATAGTAAAGGCCTATACCGCCAAAACCGATAGCCCCAAAGTGGGTATAGCTGCTGGCTACATCATGGCAATAGTGGCTTTCCGGCCATTGACCAGAATCGTAAAGAACGGTCTGCGATGTGGTTATGGTGTAGGTAAATGAACCTTCTTCAAGAACGCTCTCCGTATCTTTATCAAAGATTAGATATTCAATCTCGTGGATGCCGTCAGTCTCTCCGAGCTTTTGTAATGAGAAATCTGACGATCCTTTACTTTCCTGTTCGTACGCCTTCTCCAGACTTTCGCCTGTCGTTAGGCTCGTTAGCTGAACTTTCCGGCTCTCAGCAGGCGGCGTCAAAAAAGAAATGAACCGAATATCGTCGCTGGCCGCAGGTCCAGACCATTCGCTACCGGGACAGTCTCCCCCAAACTGGGCTAGATACCCCTGAAATGTGGTGGTAATCTCGTCTGTTTCTAGCCTCAGGCCAGCTTCTCCTGGCACTTGGCTATAGGCTGTCGTCCCTGTCGCGATTAAACAGGGAAGCGTGAGTGCAGCAACAATTGCCCCTTTCATGTCCAGTTCTTCCTTGGGAGTGAATTTCGGCAGCCCTACAGAATCTGTATCAAGACAGATTTCTATGGGGCGCTGTATTGATGGCCTTAATCTCTCTCACACCGGGCAGGATGACGGGGCTGGGGTTGTTAAGAACGAGAGCGGTCTAAGCGTCTCTTCTGAAAAACAGCCTTAATCATTGCAATACTTTAATTCTATGTCATGGGAGAAAAAGAAAACTGAATCTCCTGTTACTGTTTGTGAATTGAGTGACCGCAACCTACTTTGTTGCTGGAGGCTGCATCACCTTAGCAACGCCCTTCACCAGCGACTGACGCGGCCAAAGCCGAGGGACATTGCTGATTAGCCAGTTGCTGATACCACCGGTCACAACATTTGATTGTTTCTCGGCTAAAGCCTGAAGCGCTTCCTTGACGACCTCTTCTGCAGGGGTTGCCTTCTGACTGCCGCCCGCGAGGGCTGAGGGAAACTCTGCGGCTTCAAAAAACTGGGACTCGGTGGGACCGGGGCAAACTGCCAATATAGAGATGTTGTGCTTGCGATTCTCTTCCCACAGGGCTTCGCTAAAGCTCAGGACGAAGGCTTTGGTGGCAGCATAAACTGATAGGTAGGGTAACGGCTGAAAGGCGGCAATAGAGGCCACGTTGATCATGCTGCCTGACTGGCGCTCTATCATTCTGGGTAAAAACTGGTGAGTGAGATCCACTAACGCTGAAATATTGAGCTGGATCATGTCGAGCTGTTTTTGGCGGGGGCGATCGCAAAATACGCCATAGTCCCCAAAGCCCGCATTGTTAATCAACAGATCAATGGGCCAGCCTAGAGTTTCCACTGCCTTGTAGACGGCTGTTGCGGCTTCGGGTGTCGTTAGATCCTGGACAATCACCTCGGCTTGAATCGAGTGTTGCGATCTCAACCGTTCCGCCAATTGCTCCAGCTTGTCCTTTGATCTCGCTACGATCACAACATCCATCCCACGCTGCGCGAGTTCCTCGGCGAATGCCTCGCCAATCCCAGAAGATGCGCCAGTAATTAGTGCCGTTCCCATCCTGTCTGTTCGTCCTCTGACATTACGTCTTCAATATAAACTGAGCAGCAGCAACCAGCAGAGCCTGAAACTGCTTCAATGGAACTAGTTCCCTACTCTCAAAGCAACAATGGAAATTCTCCCTGCCATCGACTTACTAGAAGGACGCTGTGTGCGTCTTTATCAAGGTGACTATGAGCAGTCACAGGTCTTTTCCGAAGATCCGGTTGAGGTGGCGAAAAGCTGGGTGGACCAAGGGGCAAACTGGCTTCATCTGGTGGATCTTGACGGCGCCAAGACTGGGGAGCCGGTCAATCTTGAACCGATTAGCCGGATTGTAAACGCCATTGATGTGCCCGTGCAGGTCGGGGGAGGGATTCGCGATCGCAACCGGGTCACCCAACTTCTTGATCTCGGAGTAAATCGCGTCATTCTCGGCACCGTCGCTATCGAAAATCCTGAGTTAGTGACGCAGCTCTGCCAGGAGTTCCCGCAGCAAATTGTGATTGGCATTGATGCCCGTGACGGCAAGGTTGCTACCCGGGGCTGGCTAGAAACCTCAGAGATTGAGGCCATCGATCTCGCTCAACGTATGCCTCATGCTGCTGCTATCGTCTACACCGATATTCATCGTGATGGCACATTGAAAGGTCCGAACATTCCCATGCTGCGCGAAATGGCCCAGGCCATTGAGGTGCCCGTGATCGCCTCTGGTGGCGTCAGTTCGGTGACCGACTTACTGAGCCTGTTGGCGCTAGAGCCTGTAGGGGTTAATAGCGTCATTGTGGGGCGGGCGCTGTATACCGGTGACGTTGCTCTGAAAGAGGCGATTCAGGCTGTGGGACAGGGACGCTGGCAAGATGTGCCGCCGGACTTAGGTTCCTCAGCCACTGCCTGAGGGTTGTGTTATCTCTGTAGATGAGTTGTGTCTAGGGCTAGCCGTTAGGCTAGCGATTGGAGAGACGACATAACCCATTGGGGAGTATTGGATTAATTGGGGGGTAGGGGGTATTGGATCTATCTGGCTCAAGATGGCAAGCAGTTCATTTTCCTCTTTGGCGGCGGAACGAAAAAGTGAATAGTGCCCTCTTGTGTACTCAGTTCTGACACTTTCTATTTCACGTGTCTTGGCATGACTTCTGAAAAGTTAATGTGCCAAAACCAAACAGCTTATGCAAATCGGTTATGGGCGCTTTGCATCATTGAACGATGGGCCGTGCCTAACTAATGGTCATTATCAACCAGGCTGCCTCGAAATGGCTCATTCCTGATTCAGAGATGCTGATGGAGCAAAATAGGATCGTCGTTGCTGCGGTGGAGAAGATGCAAAATGCCCAGAACTAGGATCGGTGATATTGAGATGTACTACGAGGTTCACGGCAGAGGTGAACCTATCGTTTTGATTCACGGCTTGAGCATGGATAGCAGCACATGGCTCAATCAAGTTTCTGTTCTCTCACAGAAGTTTCAAGTCATCGTGTTCGATAATCGCGGTGTTGGACAAACGGATGCTCCTAATGAAGATTACTCAACCGAAATGATGGCAGACGATACGATTGCCTTGCTACAGTTTTTGAAGGTGGATAACGCTCATGTTTTGGGCTTTTCAATGGGTGGCATGATTGCCCAAATCGTTGCGCTAAAATGCCCAGAATTAGTGAAAAGTCTGATACTCAACACAACCGCTGCTCAACTTCCTGCCAAAGCAAAATACATAGTTCAGAACTGGCTGAGAATGCTTAACGAAAATGTATCTTTAGAAACCCGTATACGAGAAGGGTTTTTGTGGGTTTACACAGACGATTTCTTTAAACATGACGAAACGGTGACGGCTTCAGTCAATCTTGCGAGTAATCATCCTCATCCGCTATCTACACATGGTTTTGCCGGACAAGTTGCTGCGCTAATTAAGCATGACACGCGATCTCGAATCAGCCAAATCTCAGTTCCGACTCTGGTTTTGATTGGTGGAGATGATATCTTCATTCCTGTGGAGTTTTCAGAAGAACTTGCTGGCAAGATTCCAAAAGCTGAGCTAGTAGAATTAGAGCGTGGCGGACATAACTGTTGGATGGAATTCCCTGAGCTATTCAATCAAGCTGTAATGCAGTTTTTAGACAGTGTGACATCGAGCGAGCCGTGAAAGGGATGCCGTTGTCCCAGCAGGCGAACAACTATGCTGTACCGGAACATAAAAACATGGTCGGTTGATGCAACGGTTGTCTGCGTTCGGAGATCGCGATCGTTCAGCAGCTATTATCGGCTTTAACTTAGACTATTGTTGCCCAACCAAGAATAGACAACATTATCGATCGTGGTTTTTTCTTGAATCCTGGTTGTCCCATTTTCCTCGAAGACCAGCATTGACCTTGTCCCGACATAGAGACAGAGGCATTCACCAAAAAGGGACTGCCCAAAAACAGTCCCTTGCGTTTCTATTGATAGAGCTGCGTTATCGCTAGCAGCCTAAATCCAAGAAGTTACCAGCCAGAGCCACCACCACGATTACCGCCACCGCGATTTTCTCGGGGCTTCGCTTTGTTGACCTTGAGCTGGCGTCCCATCCACTCGGCACCATCAAGGGCTTCAATAGCTGCTGTTTCCTCGGCCTCTGTATTCATCTCCACAAAGCCAAAGCCTCTGGGCCGTCCAGTTTCACGGTCAGTAGGGAGTTTTGCACTTTTAACAGTGCCATATTCGGCAAAAGCACCGCTCAAGTCTTCTTCGGCCACATCGTAGGATAGATTGCCGACGTAAATTGACATAGATTGTTGTCCAGAAAATGAAGGTAAAGTCGCACAGTTTCGAAAAGACTGTGCTTTGCTATTCTAGCGGTGTTGATAGGAAGCTATCCATCTGCTTCTTGAATCAGAACAATCACGATGAATGAGACGGAAGTCTGTACATCATCATCAACGTATACTTCTGCCCCAGCCAAAAAGTGCCCCTCTCGCGACAACTCTGTATACGTCAATCCTTCCCAGGATTCCTCGCTCAAAATTCTCGGCAGCATGGGGCTGTTGCCTTGTCGGTGATATCGGGTTTGCGTGGTTGCGATCGCGCTTCGGTCTAGCGGGGAGTTTATAGGGATGTGGTCTGAGATATAGATGATATGGAATTGGATAGTCGCGCCCGTGTCTGTTTCTTCGATCCAAATCGCGTCATCAGTACTTCACTTTTCTTGTTCCTCAAGCAAACATTTGCCTGCGTTTCCACGCAAAGTGTAATATATTGACCCCTAATTCCTGGGCCGTTCTTATTTCATCTCGAGATCGCAACAATCCCTCATCTAACCCCCACAGTCCGGCTAAGTTGCCAATGGAGAGAATAATCCCTCCACCTGATAAAAGCTGAATCCTAGTTTGATCTGCCACCGGCAATGCAGAGAACAGGAACGGCTTCATTCGTAGCGGGTGGTCACGGCGGGATTCTTGCAATGACTTCAACGGTGTCTGTAGTTGTTGAGCTAGGATCTGAACCGATTGAATCAGCTCTTTTGCGTCACTGGGGGCATCCACCAGTAACGTTCCTCCCTGCTCCAGAAACCTAGACAGCATTGAACATTGACGGCTATTCAGAGATAAGCTCTCGCGTCCTGTCAAGTAGATCAGCTCATAGGGCTGTAGATCGTCTTCCCAAGTGACCTGATCCACTGTTTCTGCTCCTCTCAGTGATGGATAAATATCTTCGACGGAGCGCGATAAATAGGTGAGATTAAAAAAATTGCGGCTACAGTCTGCACTGCCGTGCTGCAGTTCTGCAATGCGAACTAAGCCCTGGGGGCGGGCCTGAGCCTGATGGCGATAGCGCAGATCGATATCGCCGTATCCAGGGAAAAAGACGTCGCTGGGTTTTGAGATGGAAGACTGCTGCTCTCGCAACAACACGCGGCACAGCTCCACGTCTAACCGACCGGGGGGACGACTTCTTTCATCAATCCTGAAGGTCTCTTGGACAACTTCGTGGTCAGGCGTATCCTCTAGCTGATCGGGATCTCGGTATTGGGCGACCAGGTATACGGTGAGTGGCTCTGACTCCTTGACCTCGGTGGCCAGCCGAAAATTCAGCGGCTGCGGCACAATAATCAGATTTCCTTCTAAATCGATCGCAATTCCGGGCTGAATCTTGACCCAGCGAGAATCACGATATTCTGCCGCAACTGATTCTGGAGCTGGAATCGCATGAACTCCTAAACCGCAAACGATGCCGGGTTGATTGAGCGACTGATAGTGAACGTTTTGGCGCTGGCGATGGTAGGCATGGGCACGCTGCCAGCGTTCGGCATTGAGGAGGAGGCCGTCTTTGACTTGTTGGCGCTGTAAGGTTGCGATCGCAGGTGTCGGAAATGAATGGGCCATGACTATCTCTCCTTAAAGTGGCTACTGTATATATATTTTTCTGATAGGCAGCATGACTGCACTGCCCCCCGGAACTGGGGAAGCTAGGCTTCGACGTGAGCGCTCAGCAGACGGTGGGGAAGTGCATTGAAGTCTTTTCATAATCTGTGTATACGACCGTCATCGCTGAACTCTAGATTTTGTATAAAACAGACCATAATTTGCTTAGCGATGTTCTATCCATAGGTCGTAGGTACAAAACGCTGGTTTTTCCTGTTCAATGATTCGCCGAACAAGCTGCTCATCGATGGGATAATCTGGTTCACAGCGTAAGCGAACCTCAAAGTGGTAGGCTTTGCCACCTCCTAAAACCGTATCCACACCCATCTGGGCCACGCCTAGTAAACAACCCTGTCCAGACGGTTCGGTGATGCTGATTGATTTGTCTTCTTCCCGGCTCATCTCTTCGTCGAGCGGCAATCCTGTATATAAATGCAGATAAAATCGCAGTCCTTTACGGGTACCCCGTGACCGATAAATTTCTACCGCTCGGCGAATCAGTCGCCGCTGCTGGGTCAAACTAAGCTGTGCATCAAGGGGCCAGTCTACCCAGTGGGCTAAAAACGGCAGCAGCGATTGCGGAGCCGTTAATGGATCTAGATTGGCCCACATGGAGGAGAAGCTATTCACCACTGGATCGAAGGCTTCCTCGAAGATTTTGACGAACCGATGAATGACGTCAATTTCTTGATAGACCGTGGGCAAAAACGTGGTGTAAGTGCTTCGGGGTCGAACGTAAAGTTCAAAACTGGACTGCTCAATAGGCGATGGCCGTAGGCCGGTCGGAGACCGTCGCGTTGCCTCTGACTCCGATGTTGGGCAAACGGACAGACAGCCCCGAAAATTTAGTTCAAGATGCTGGACAGAATGGGTAGACAAGACCTCCTGGTCTTCGAAAAACGCTTGAGGCACCCGAAACCAAAGGTCAGTGTACCAGCTTTTCTTAGCCGGGACTTCCACCGTTACCAGGTGAGTTGATCCCTGTTCCAACGGGGCTATTCTTTGTGGCTCTGCCTCCGTTTTACACCACTCTAAGGGAAAGGTTCCATCCAGCTTTAGGGTGAGCTGCTGGGCTTGCGATTCCCAGTTTTTCAGCTCTAGAGCAACCCGGCAAAGTTCGCCCGGATGGACCACAATTTCTGATTGTGATACGGCATTTTTCTCAATCCCGACATCACTTCCCGACTGAGCAATTGAGTCAGGAATCTGCATAGGCGTGAGCTGGAGGCTGACACCTTTCGTCATTAGAGCTGACACCATCAAGCCCTCATGGCAACAGCTTGGGGCGTCAGGACATTGACGCTATGTCCGGTTCGCTCATGGATATCTGCCCACGAACACAGCAAGCCCAGGGGACCCGGATCAATACAGGGAACCGGTGTTGTTTGCCGCTGCCAGGTCTGTCCGTTGTACTGAATAGGGAATAAAAGAATGGCACCTAGATACTGAATACCGATCCTCTGCTGGAGCAGAGCCATAATGTCTGAGGGATAAACTGGGCGACCGAAGGGCCAGCCGTCCCTCTCGGGACCACCCGTTAATGGATTGAGATAGCGATACAGATCGACTTGAATTTGGTGCAGGATTTCAGCCTGGGCAACCGGATTTTGATAGGCTGGTTCCAACGTGACCTCTGCCTGTACAGAAACGCCCACGTAGTTGGGCTGCTGGAGCTGGAGCTGCACGCCGAGCAACCGTCTCTCGTCTAAATAATGCATGACCTGCTCCCGCAGCGCAGGATTGAGATTGAAGGTCTCTGGTGCGATGCCCTGCCCCCGATCAATCAGATCGGTATTGGCTTGGGGGATAACACAGATGCTAACGCTGCCAGCCGGTTGGTTTGCTGATGTCGGTAAGCATTTTGATCTTGCGATCGCACCCCCGCTTCCTTTTAAGGTCAAGGCTTCAAAGTCGGCTGCGGTTACGGCCCGATCATGCGATCGCAACAAATGCGGAGCGCGTAAAACCGCCTGATTCAGGGACTCAGCATCTGCCCCATTTACCGCTGCCTCATGGTTTGTCACCTGAGCCACGTAGGGAATGGTGGTCTTCAGAAAATTCAGCGTCCGTGCCTGCACATTCCCCTGCTTACCACCCCCCGTCCGATAAGAGAACATCAGCTCGGCCCCTCGGGGCGGAATCTCGCCATATTGATGCTCCATCATTTGAGCATCGAGATCTTGACCGGGCGCTCTTTCTTCGGGGAGAACCTGCTGCAGGTAGGCACGAGCCTGAGTTTGGCGCTTGAGGGACTGAGGCTCGCGAATCAGCGGCCCCAGTTGAAGCGTGCCCTCCAATGAATTAATCAGATAGTGGCGATCATGTGGTCCAGACTCCGCAAAGTCCTCCACCTCTTCCCAGATCTCGGGGGGCTGTCCCGGCGGGGAAACAAGTAAATGCTCTCCTACTCGACGCTCTAGAATCGGAGCCGTCTGGATCTCAAAACTCTGCCCCGGCTTCCCATTGCTAACGCCCAAGGGTTCATCCTGCACCTTCACACTCTGGCTGGCCTGAACCGACCCACCCATCGCCCGGAGACCCATTGTTCGGATTCGAGGCGGATGTGAATATCCCGGCTGATGAGCCGTCGGCTCAGTCAAGATACAGCGTAGCCACCGCCCTCGATAAGCCGCAAAGCTCTGAGCAGCCCAGCACTCTGGCAAATGGAGCGTCACCTCTCCGCTGGGTTCTGACTGCCTGCCTTCGACCTTATGCTCATTGAAGCTAAAGCCATTGGTCGTATCATCGGCCTCCTGAAGTAGCACATTTATCCAAGCCTCACCATCCCAGGCTTCCCAACGGCGGGGGGGATGATTGGGATCGATGCCCGTTGGGGTTCCTTGGGTTCCAGTGAAATGAATCGCCAGCACATTTCCCTCCAATAGTGCGTCTGGCTCGAAGACAAGGCAGAAGCTATGACCGGGCTGCGGCTGCTGTGGGAACACCATGAATTCATGATTGGATGCCAGACTGCTCTGCTGAGGTTGCCACTCCCCCGTATGGTCGTTTAAAGACTGGAGAGAATCGCCCACCGCTGACAAAATATGCTTAATTTGCGGCTGACCAATCACCAAATCTCGGTCCGTGCTGAAGCTAATAGCCTCTTGGGTTTCTGTTCGCTCTGTTGCGACCTCGGTTCCCATTGGAATTGTGTAGTCTTCGAGTAAATTCGTACTCAGATAAAACGTGAGGCGAGCCTGGGCCGAGGCCGGGGGCTGCAAACGAATTCCCAATAGCTCTAGAAACGCAACATAGTTTTTACGCGGTACCTGGTTAAACCGCATCAGCATCTGATCGGTAAGCCAAGAGAATAGCTCAACCAGTGTGATTCCTGGATCACTGAGATTATGATCGGTCCATTCTGGGCAATAGCGGGGAATACGGAGCAGGCACTCTTCAACTAAATCATCAAAGCTCCGGTCATCAAGGCGAGAGCTGGGGAGTTCGGGTAGAAAATCAAATTCCATTAGTCTTCCTCAACCTCTGACTGTAAATAGAACGGATAGACAAAACTGTAGGGATCAGGATGAGACTTGAGACGGTAGTTGATCACGATATTGACCCGTCCCCTGATCGAGTCGGTATCTGTGCGCACCTCATCAAGTAGAATCCGAGGCTCCCAGGTTTGTAGTGCCTCTTGCACATAGATTCGAATTCGCAGCAGCGTATCGGTATTCATGGGGGCGAACGCCAATTCTGATAGCCGACAGCCAAAGTTAGGGCGATACAGACGCTCTCCTAGATCAGTTCGCAAGATCAGCCAGATCGACTCTTTGACTTTCTGGGCCTCAGAGCTGAGCTGGAGTCCGCCCTGCACATTGACCTGTAAGGGAAAAGCTAGACCTGTCCCCAGATGTTCTTGTGGCTGCTCACCTATGAGATATGCCATACTTTTTGCCCTCAGAATTCGGGTATGAGAATCAGACTATCTGGCAATCAGTAAGTCTCTATCAGTCGAAAGTCTAGGTACGCAAAGGATGATATGGCCACAAACGTAGATTCATTGATAATTCGGCGGCATAGCGTCACCCAATCTATCCGAAGGTAGCAAGGAACTCTCTAAGGAAAGCTGTAGAGTCCAGTTTGATGTACTTAACTCAGGCAGTATGGCTATCCCCACAGCTAAGCCTTTTGCGATTTATCAAACCTCCCAGGGCATAGAGTTGCGAACTGAACAGGAAAAACCGACCGATTCTGAACTAATCTGTCTCGTCTCTCACTATCAGTCTGCAGTGAGAATTGCACGGCAAGCGGCAGAAACTCGCCATCAGCCCCTCATGTCTTTTGTCGGCTCGAGATAATGAGCAGGAGCATAGAGCGAGACATCGGCCTTAATTGCAGAAACAGTGCTTCCCGTTCTCATTACTAAATACATCTGCTTCTCTGTGTCGGTTTAGATAGACTCGGCTTGATTCATTGTTTCCTATTTTCTTCTTAGTACAAGGTTTTGCATGTTCCAGCGACAATCTTCAGACTCTTCCTCTGATCGTCTACGACGACAAGCACCAACGCCAGAGCGAGGGCGCAGTGCAGATGGCGTAACATCACGAAGAACGACCCAAGAAACGTCACGACCCAGTAGACAGGGTGATGCTGGAACTAGCAATGTACTGAGCAAGGTCTCCGCTTATCCTCCTAAACGAGGCACCTCAGCATCGGATTTAGTGGAGCCTGATACAAGCGCTGAAAGAGAAAAATTCTTACAAGACTATCCAGTCGCAGCCAAGATGGTGGAACAGATCAATGAAACCGATCCGCAAAAAAGCCTGCAGGCATTAAAGGAGGCATTTCTCAAATCTGGATTTACTTACAGTATGGCTGCTACCGCACCCGAGGCTTTTCTTAAGGGAAGAAAAGATGGAGACTGCAGTACGCTGGCAAGAGCCTATGTCAAAATTGCCCACGAGTACTTTGGTATTGAGAATTTAGAGGTCTGTTCTAAGACGAAAGACTTTTTTGTCCCTGGAGGCGGGAAAGTTTTGGATCAAAACAATGCCACAGGGAACGTCGATGGTGGAAAGCATTGGGTCTTCACCAGTCACTATTGGGTTGACTCTCCTATTGGTTCCATCGATCTCCTTTTCCTTGGAAAAGCCGCTAATGAAAGTGCATGGATTGATCAAACTGATGAGGGAGGAGTGGATGAGATTGGCTACCGTGAATTTGGAAAATACAGGGTGTACGAAGCAAAATATACAGGATCGAGTATTGCGGACAGATATGCCACTGATCTAGCGGCAGCAAAAGAGGGACAGGAGTCGTCAAAAGCTGACTTAGAAGCGATGTCTAAACCTGGACAAAAAAGCTCCTCAGGCTGGGGAGCATTCTTTAATCGATTATTTGATTGATGCAAACTTGATGGCGATCCAGATATTTAATATTAAAATCTATATTCTATAGCTGTTGACTCCCTATCTAAAAGAGGATTGAAGTACGCTTGTTAAAAAAACTGATTAAATTAGGCGTTATTTTACAAGAAAAATCAAGAGTTAAAGCTTTAGGTTGATGCAGAAGTTCGTGTAAAGCTTACGCTGGTCAGTACGTGTTTCAATGAAATTATTTACTTTTATCTCTGTCTCATCCAGCTTTTAGCTTACCAATGACTAGTTCTTTGTCATCACCAGATACATCTAGCTTAAACGCGTTAGGTGAATCATAAGAATTTATTAGCCAATTATTATCAACAAAATTTGCTCCACCCGAGGTGTATCCAGCATTTCGCTCGACAACAATAATGTGTTTGTTTACAGAGTTTATGCCTACGACTGCAACAGCGTGAATTGAGCTTTCTGGTTCATCAGGATTAAAAACCATAAGTCCTTCATTTATATTTAAGTTTGAGGTGTCGAAGTTATAGCTTTTAGGCTGTTTAGGCAGGTTTTCTGTGCTTATATTATTTTCACTTATGCTAAAGGCTTTACGATTTTTATCGCCATGCTTATTTGACCCCAAATAAAGATTGACTTTTTTGTTTTTATCATCCTTGTCCCAGTCTTCAATTTTTTGTTCGTCTGCGTAATTAATAATATGTTCTGTAGATTCAATACAGCTTACTGGTAATTTGAAATTTCTTTTTGCTACGAACCTTTTTTGAATTGAGTTCCATTCAAGGACTGACTCATTGATCACCCAGTCTTTTCGCTTTTCACCCTTTTGAAGAGCAATGCTCGTGTGTCCCGTCTCTTTGGTAACGCGTGCTCCTTTAGATGCTTGATCATACTTTTTCTTGCTAATGGTATTCAGATCATATATTTCTATTTCTTCCCCGTCTCTTTCAACAGTACTGACATTCTCACGATAATAATTAGATCTTTCATGGCAGTTATTGACTTCTTCGTCGGGGCTTGGGTGAACTTGAGTTATTCCTGCAAGTAAATTCCTATTATGTCTAGATCTTAGATTTCTCTGGGTATCATTATCCTCACTGCTATCTCGCCCTCTTTTTTCTACTAGTCGTGGTGATTGTCGTCGTGAGTCTTGTCTTGCTGGTGCTTGTCTTGATTCTGAATACATAAGATCATTCCTGGGTAGAAACTTATGAGCCTTAGTCGTGTTCAACTAAGGAGTGAGGATTTAAATTCTCGGTGTAAGCATTCTTTTCATAGATGCAGCTGATCGGCATATCCTGTTGTGATCATTGCTGGTAACTCGTGTAGTACCGAAGAAAATATTTTACTCAATACCCTGGTTGTGTTTGATGTTTGGACCTTCGTCATTGCGAAAGCCCGCTTTATTGAGGTGTTCATTATTGTCGTAGAAATTCCTTCACTATTTGGAGGTATTTGCCCAATGACCTAGATGTTGGACCAATTTTTTGACCGTTGGTAAACTAAGACGCTACGCAAACTGATTTGCTGGTTGCTTCAGTTCGATCTGAAGGCAAATCAGTCGATCTTGACCTAACTGCAGTTCATCTCCCTGATGAATGGGATGAGGTGCACCCCGAGAAAGGAGTTCTCCATTGAGGTAGCTGCCGTTACGACTGTCATCAATCACCATGTAGGTGCTTTGTCCTGCATCCCAAAAGAGGTGAGCATGGGTGCGAGAGATGACCCCT
Organism: Acaryochloris thomasi RCC1774; assembly: GCF_003231495.1. Classification (NCBI taxonomy): domain Bacteria; kingdom Bacillati; phylum Cyanobacteriota; class Cyanophyceae; order Acaryochloridales; family Acaryochloridaceae; genus Acaryochloris; species Acaryochloris thomasi. Next base: position 25,820 of record NZ_PQWO01000026.1, on the reverse strand, counting down.
GCATGGGGAACATTGGTTAAATCAATCTCGGGACGAGTCCCACTTGTTGAGTTCTGTCGACCGATGATGCCCGATTCTCTAATCAGCACAAAGCTTGCTCCACTGGCATGGTGTAGCTGTATTTGCGGGCGAGGCTGATCGACTGGTATGTCAGCCGATTGGGTCGGTAAAGAAAAGGGCTGAGGGTAGGAATTTCTTGTTTCTGGTAGGGTTTGGACAGCCTGCCCGAGGGGGGTGCCACACATGGGGCAGACTTTGGCATTGTGGGGTAGTACCTGATTAAAAAAGGAGCAACTTGGCTCGGGACAGCGATGGGTTCCCATGATGATATTCTTCCTAGCGATTGACAATAGGCTGTGATAATTGATGCGTTTTGGGCGTGGACTGGAGGGGGACTAGCCCTGCTTGCTGGAGGAGATACTGCCCATCTTGCGTTTTGAGAAATTTAGCAAAGAGTGGACCTGAGTTATGCCCAGGAAGATTGTTGTCAAGGGGATAGGCCACGATCAGGGGCATGTTGAGCGGATATTGTCCGGATTGAAAGACCGATAGGTTGGGAAGCGGCTTTTTTTCTAGGCAAAGATTGTCTGTGGGTGAGATCGACTTCACGATCCCACTGGTCGTTTGCCGCAGCAAAGGCTGCACTGGTGTTTTATTGTTCTGGCTCAAGGCTAGAGGATAGACTTTGCATTGGTCCCAGGTCTGGGTCAAGAGGCCGAAACTAATAGAGCCTGCTTCGCTCTGCTGTTCCCCTGTCGCAATGGAGCGCAGGGTATCAAAGGTGGACCGTTGCTCAACTTTTCTAAACTGGGCAATCAGTTGTGGATCATTCTCTAAGACTTTCTGTTGAAATAGACGCAGGGCTTCAGGTTCTTTGGGGCGATAGGGCTTAATGGGTAGGTCCGGCAAACCAGAATCGAGCTGTTGCCAGTTGGTGATCTGCCCGGTGAAAATTTGCTGTAGTTGCTCAAGGCTAATCTGACCGTTCAGGAGATGCGGTAGATTTTTGCTTTTGTAGGCAGGGACGTAGACCAAAAGACCATCGTAGGCGATGGGTTCCTGAAGTAAGCCGTCGGGAAGTTGAGTGGATAGACTTGCGATCGCAAACTCAGCTTTCCCATTCGCTGTCAGCACCTCATTCAGTGGCGACCGCTCAGGACGATACCCACGATACTCAAACGTTGCTTCAACATCTGATTTAGGTTGAGTGAGCAAAGTTCTGATGTTGCGATCGCTGACCGGCTTTTTCCCCAAAACTGTACTCCAGGTTCCCAGTGCTTCCCCTGTGTAGGGATACTGTCCGGGCTGAATCCCATTCACATCGGCAAACGAGGGCAGCAGACGCTTAAACTGATTGGACTCAGCATGGGAGCTAGAGCGAGGCAAGATTAGCCACAGTAATCCTCCCAAAATGGGTAAGGCTAGCAAACTCAACAACCAATATTTTCGAGAACGCTTTTTACGCTTTTTTTCTGGCTCTCGATTCGCTTGCACAATCCTTGCTGAATCAGGTTGTGGGAGTTTGAGTAACATCTGCCGCGCTTCGGCCGCATTCTCAAAAGGTGCATCTAAGGCAAGTAAGCGGTGCAGAAAGTCTTTGAGGGGTGGATCATCCTGGGGCCAATGTTGGGTCTCTCTGAGATTGGGCAATGCGCCAGACTCTATTGCCTGTCCCGTCCATAGGGAGAAGCCTATCAATCCGAGATCGATTAAATCCTGTGCAGGTGACGATGCCTGGGGCGAAGCCGTCGTAAAAAGTTGTTCCCAGTCTGCTAAGTCACAAGTGTAGACATAGGCATCATCGCTGATAAGGAGACTATTGAGGCTCAAGTTACCGTGGGCTGCGCCGAAAGGCTTCGCGCCAGCAGTGGACTGATTATGGATAAAGTGTAGGGTTTGCAAAACCTGTAATAGCACTTGGCGAGTTTTGTCAGAGGGAAAGGCTCCTGATTTTTGTAGCGTTTGCTTGAGTGTGGAGGTGGATGCTGTTGAGTTGGGGAAGATGAGGTGGATGCGATCGCAACTCGGATCCGCAATAGCTTCGACGGGTGTGATTACCCGAAACTCGCGACTCTTGGACGTATTGAATGGCATTTGACGTACGACTGACCGCCGCTGAGCTGCCTCAGCAGAATTAAAACAGCGGTTAGGCAGCAAAAATTCCTTCACGACTACGGGTTGACCATTACTGATCTGAATCGCTTTATAGAGTCGCCCCAGCCCTTGAGATCGGAGCAGGTTGGAGATGCGATAGGTTCCCAAACGGCCCCGTATTTCTGACTGAGCAGGCAGCGGCGTTGGAAAACCACATTCTAGACAGAACTTGGCACCGGGGATCTCTTTAATGGTCTCTCTCGGTTTTTTGCAGCCCAGCGGTGTGTTTTGGGTACATCGATAGGCTTGAGTGAGAGGATCAACAATCGACATAAAGTCCTCACACGCTACGACTGAACTAGATTCATCTTGATGGCGGCCACAATCGCTTGGGTACGGCTTGTCACCTGCAGCTTCAGAAAGATATTAGTGAGATGTGCTTTAACCGTGGCCACAGAAATATAGAGTTCTTTGGCAATAACCACATTTGAAGCGCCCTGCACCAGCCAATACAAAACCTCATTTTCTCGCTCAGACAGGTCGCAGGGTTGACCGATTTGACTAGGTAGAGAGGCTTGGGTGGTCTGAAAGCGGCGGAAGAAACCTGTGGCGACTTCAGGGGGGAGATAGATTTGGTCATCCATGATGGATGCGATCGCATCTTGAAGCTGCTGGGTTACCTGGCTTTTGAACACATAGCCATCTGCGCCCGTTTGCATGGCTTGGTAAATCCAGCTATCTTCCTCGTGGCCCGACAGAACAAGCGTCTTACAGGATGAACCACTGTCCTGGATCTGCTGAAGCAAGGAGAGACCATCTCCTCCAATTAGCTCCATATCAATTAGAACAAAGTCAGGCTGCTTATCGCCCACTAAAGAGAGGGCTAGATCGGGGCGATTGGCTTCTCCCACAACCGAAATGGACTGATCTTGAACAGTATAGAAATTGAGAAGAGAGCGGATACCTGCTCGAAACTGATGGTCGTCATCCACCAATACAGCAGAGAGAGTCTTGGTTTTTTCGGCTTGATTTAACATGCGATATCCTCGGATAGATTTGCAGATAGACGGGGTAAACTCATTGAAAATTCTGCGCCGCGACCGGCTACATTCTTGGCCCACAGTTTGCCCCCGTGAGCACGGACAACTTTCTGGACAATGGCTAGACCCAGGCCTGTTCCTCCTTCTCGACGGGTAAAAAACGGTTTAAACAGATTATCTAGATCGTCTTGCGGCAATCCTGGACCCTCATCCGAAATACTCAGCCGTACATTCCCCTGAGCCATCTCCCAGTTGATCAAAAGCTCACTGTTTTCGGGGCTAAAGTGAATGGCGTTACTGATTAAATTATTGAAAGCCTGCTTAATCTGGAGTGGATCAAGAGGCAGATTAACCGTGCGCTCAGGTAAACGGACTCGAATTCCTTTCTCTTGAATCCAACCTCGGAAATCTGCTAGCGTCTCTTGCATTAGACTTCGCAAATCTTGAGAAATGAGCTGCAGCTTGTCATTTTTGGCGCACTGCATAATCTCCGTCAGCATTTGGTTGAGACTTTGCGCAGTTTGATTGATAACAGTGACCTGCTCCTGCTCTGGCCCTTGAGGTAGAACCACCGCTAGATTGTTGGCATACAGGTTTATGAGGCTCAACGGATGCCTGAGTTGATGCCCCACGCGCTGCACAACTTCTTCCAACAATTCAATCTTGCGCGATTGTTTTGCGGCCTGTTGATAGCTCTCTAGAGACTCCTCTAGAACTTCAGAAGTACGCTTAATCCACTGGCGCAAGAGATGAGAAGGAGATCCGTCTATAAAGAGCAGCAAATACTGCGGTTTCTGATCGTTAAGAGAGCAATAGTAGAATCCGGTCGTCAGTCCAGCAACAGGATTTAAACCCAAATGAGAAGAAACCTCTGTCAACCAGTCCTCAGTTCGGATGGTTGCGAGGGTCGCCCGAGACATCTGGAAGGGGATCTGGGAGGCATGAGCCACGAGTTGATGGTGGATCGATGACGGATCTTCGCAGACCACTCTTGCCCACTTAATCTGAGGTTGACTGACAAGCTGGTCAATCTGTAGCTGTAAGAAGCGCTCCACCTTACTACTCTTCCGGCTCTTTTGCATTGGGGGCCGGGACTTTCTGACGAGCTTGAGATGGGTATTGAGATGATTAATTTGACTCATCGTTCTTTCCTCTGGGTGCTATTAGGGGTCTAATTCGGCAGCGGTGGCTGGCCTTGTCTTGGTCTAATGTCTACCCTTTCAGTTGGGTGCGATGGTAAGTGGGCTGCAGAAATATTAACTCAAAATTAACTTATGCAGTTGTTCACTAAAAGTCATAGATGAATATCGCTTTGTTTAGGTTCCCGAACTTGCAGATAATCCTTTCTTATTAACTTCTGCTTTTCGTCCTATCTCAGTCATAGTGGCGCTAGTGCTTAATTTCATAGCCCTCAAACTCCTTTGTTTAATAGATAACAGGAACCTAATACCTATGGACGATACTGATTCTGCGCTGCCCCTCGGACTTAACGAGAGATTAACTTAGTTAATACAATATGAACTATTGACGTGTCAAGGGTATTAACATACCATTGTTAACAATAAGCGTACAGAAAAGTATGAACTCTAGGGGTAATAACGGGGTGGGACATGAACTTTGAAGCCGTGATCAATAACGTCAATCAGGCCGTCTTATCCCATGTAGGGCGCGCTCTTAAACCCGTCGAACGCTTGGTTCTTCAAGGTGCCTGGCAGGCAAAGACCTATGAGCAGATGGCTGAAGAGTGTCAGTACAGCTTGGCTTACATCAAGCAGGTCACGGGTCCAAGGCTATGGAAGCTGTTGTCTCAGGTTTATAGTCAGAAAGTCAGTAAGAAGAATGTAAGGGTTTTGCTGGAGCGACATTATTCAGAGTTAAGGGAGCCGACCTTTGCAGCTGACCCGTCTCCTGTAGAGATGGCTCCTAGCGTTGATTTCGCCCTAGAGCTTCAAGATCAGACGCAGGCGCTGTGGGGAAATGCGCCGGAAGTCTCGGTGTTCCACGGTCGAGTGCAAGAATTAGCGACGCTCAAGCAGTGGTTGGTGACGGATCACTGTCGCCTCGTTGCTTTGACGGGGGGCGCTGGCATCGGAAAGACGGCTCTATCGGTGCGGTGCGGTCATCTGCTTCAGGATCAGTTTGATGCTGTGATTTGGCGCAGTTTGCATCAGTCTCCTTCGGTGAGCGATTTCGTAAATGACCTGCTGCAGTCGATCACTCAACAGAGCGTAGAGGCTGGTGAGAGTCTTGATCATCAGCTTTCGCGTCTGATGGCGGTTCTGCGACAGCATCGCTATTTGATTATTTTGGATGCTGGGACTGCGATTTTGCAGGAAGGTTACTTAGCCGGACAATACCGCGACGGCTATGAAGGTTATGGTCAGTTCCTTGAGCGTATAGGGCAGCAGCGACATCAAAGTGCGGTCGTGTTTGTGAGCAATGAAAAGCCCAGTGAGTTTGATCGCTGGGAGGGGGATACGCTGCCAGTGAGATCGCTGCGGCTGAAGGGGCTGAAGTCTGACGCAGAGGAATTGCTGAAGGAGCGGAATCTTTCACACCCTGAGAAATGGGACGATCTGATTCGCCTGTATCGGGGCAATCCGCTAGCGCTCAAAATTGTGGCTACAATGGTCAAAAATATTTTCGGGGGAGATGTCTCTGCCTTTTTGGGGCAGCAGACTATTGTATTTGGCGACCTCAATGATATTCTCGATGAGCAATTTGAGCGCTTGTCGGCGCTAGAGCAGGAGCTGCTGTACTGGTTGGCGATTGAAGGCCAGCCCATTCCTTTAGAAAAGCTGCAGGCTAATCTGCTGTCTCCTATTTCAACAGGGGAGTTATTTGAGGCTTTGGGGTCATTGTTAAGGCGAGAGTTGATTGACCGCAGTGCGGATGCGGGTGATATTCTCTTTTCCATTGAGCAGCCTGTTGTCTCCCACTATGTTCTAGGACGCTTGATCGATCAGATTTATGCTGAGATTGAGGCCGAGAGTCAAACCCTAAAAATCGAGACGTTGGACTTGCTGCGAAGTCACCTAATTGGCTTTGAAGATGACCCCACACAGACCAAGCAGCAGCAGCGATTCATACAGCAGCCGATTCAGGATAAGCTCTATCGTTTGTTCCGAGATGAGTCAGTGATGGAGACCCAACTCGTGGCAATTCTGGCATTTCTAGAGGACAAGCCGTCTTTAGCTGTGGGGTATGCCAGAAATAATCTTCAAATCTTGTTGGGGGCCACCTTAACCTTCGAAGCGCGGAATGAGCTTCGTCGCCAAATTTAAGCGCGTTGATGCGACAATTCCACAATCCTGCTGAGAAGAATAGATGAGTTTTTGTATCAATCCTGATTGTTCCCAACGCCAAAATTCAGAGCAGGACAATTATTGCCAAACTTGTGGAACCAGCCTGGTTATCAATGAGCGCTATCGAATCATCCGTCCGCTGCGGGAGCTAGAAGCCGATCACTGTACGGAAGTGTTTGAGGTCGATAATCTAGGCGTGCCCAAGGTTATTAAAGTCCTAACGAACCAGCGCCGTAGGCTGGTGACGTTATTTGAGCAAGAGGCTCAGATACTGAAGGATCTAAAGCACTTGTCAGTCTCTCGGGTCGATAACTATTTTCGCTTTACGCCAGAGCATGGCCCCAAAGATCTGCACTGTCTCGTCCTGGAAAAAATTCCCGGTTTAAATCTTCAGCAGTGGATCGCTGAGAATGAGTTGCTCTCGGAAGCACTCGCGATCGAGTGGCTACAGCTATTAGTCCCGATATTAGAGGGCATCCATCAGCAGCGCCTGATTCACCGTGATATAAAACCCTCCAATATTATGGTGAGTCCGGATGGGGGCGTCTCCCTGATTGATTTTGGGGCTGCCCGTAAGGTGACAACGACATATCTCAAAAAACTGGAAGACGAAGACGTCACGCGTATCTACACGCCTGGTTACACTGCACCAGAGCAGATCGAAGGACAGGCGAACTATTCCTCTGACTTTTTTGCCTTGGGTCGTACCTTTGTGCATCTACTCACTGGGGTTGGTCCTGATGAGTTCTCTAAAGATAAAGAACGCCGTCTGGAATGGAGACAGGCGGCACCGCAGATATCTGATCACTTCGCCAATTTGATTGATGAATTGATTGCACCTGTCCCGGAGGAGCGTTTGTATAATGCTCAGGTGCTGGCGCTGCGCCTTGCCTGGATGTCAGAGGCAGTTAATGCGCCCTTAGAACAGACCCGTATTCCAAACTCTGAGACCTCAGAAAACACCACGTTGAAGCAGATCAGTCCTTCACTCCCCGGTGAGACGACTGCTGAGGTTGTGAGTCCCGCCCCTACTCGTGATGAGACCAGAATGGTTAAGCCACTGATGGGGGTGTTGGGGATAGGAGTTGCGATCGCAACCTTCATCTTCGGCGCTCGTTACCTGGGCGTTTTACAGCCTCTAGAGTTAAAAGCCTTTGACCATTTGATGGGGCTGCGCCCTGCTGATATGCCTGATTCTAGGCTCTTGCTAGTCACAGTTGATGAAGCCGACATTCAGTATCAAAATCAGCAGAATATGTCGATGCGGTGGTCGCTCTCAGATCAGGCCCTCAATCAGGCTCTAGAAACTCTTGAAACCTACCAGCCCCGAGCCATTGGGCTAGATATCTATCGCGATTTTTCAGTGACACCTGAGGTTCCAGAACTGGCGACGCGCCTTCAGCAAAACCCCAATTTTTTCGGCATCTGCAAAGTCGCTTCTCCCCTAGACGGTGCACCGGATGCCACCCCACCTCCGGCCGAACTACCCAGCAATAGAGTGGGCTTTAGCGACTTTATTGATGACGCCGGAAATACCGTGCGCCGTCATCTGATCTATTTAACACCTCCGGTCAACTCAAGCTGCTCAGCAGATTATGCCTTCAGTTTGCAGCTTGCCTCTCATTACTTGGCCGCAGACGGTATTCAGCCCGGTGCCAACCCTGACGGAAATCTGACGCTGGGTCCGGCGGTCCTCAAACCCTTGCCGTCCCATGCAGGTGGGTATCAGGGGATTGATGACTCTGGACATCAAATATTGCTCAACTATCGCTCGCTGCGGACCGTTGACAGTGTTGCTGAGCAAATCTCTCTTCAAGACCTATTAGAGAATAAAATTCCGCCCGAGTCACTAGAGTCACTCAAAGATCGGATTGTTCTGATTGGGATCACGGCTCCGAGCACCACAGATAATTGGCAAACGCCCTATAGCAATACCGCTGACCCCAGCCAAGAACAGACCCCTGGCGTTTTTATTCAAGCTCAGATGATTAGCCAACTGCTGAGCATTGCTTTGCAAGAGCGATCGCAACTCTGGTGGTGGTCCCTACCGATAGAGGCGCTTTGGATCGGAGCCTGGTCGTTATTGGGCGGCATATTGGCCTGGGCGGTGCATAAACCGCTATATCTCGCTATTGCAGGAGCAATGTCCTTCACCCTCCTGTTCGGAATTAGCTTTGGTATACTAACTCAAGGTGGATGGATTCCGCTTGTCCCTGCCGCGATCGCATTATTCTCAGCCCAACTAGCTGTGCTGTTCCTATGGAAAAGACGTCTATCCTGAGAAGTAAGCCTTCGTCAGTTTCCCTGATGTCAGTGGGCATCGCTTTGCCCCTATTGTTCGGTGCCACACCTTTCTCTGCCCTGGCGCAGACGGCTGCAACCAGCGTGAAAAAGCTATCTGAAGGATCCTCACTGCCCAAGCTCAAGGATCGGGGTGCCCCAGTGGGGCGTCAAAGGGGGGGAGCGAGTCCCAATAACGCAACCGGCACACTGCCTAAGCTCAAAGATCGAGGCGCGCCCACTGGACGACGCAGAGGTGGTGCTAGCCGGAATAACTGTCCAACAGCCTCTAAGCCGCTGACGGCGCTGGTTCCTGGTGTTGAAAGCACGTCTGGACAGAGTCAACGTTCGATTTCTTACATGGCTTCGACCGCGGTAGCTTACCCCACGTTTTGGGTTTATGTTCCTGCAGGCAATCAGGCGAGAGCGGGAGAATTTGTGCTGCAGAATAAAGCCGGAGAAGATCTTTACCGAACCGATTTGCCGCTATCGTCAGCATCCGGTTCTATTGGCATCAATCTTCCCAATGCAGAGCAGTATGCACTGCAGCCTGACCAGGAATACCATTGGTACTTCAAACTATACTGCGGTGACTCTACGGCTCAGTCAGAGTACTTTTACGTCGATGCTTGGCTCAAAAGAGAATCTCCAGCGCCGAACACACCGTCAGCAAGTGCAGCGACCACAGATGTAGCAGGCTCTCAAAGTGTTTTTTGGTATGACACCTTGACCCGGTCGGCGAGATCGCAGGGTCGTAACTGGTCCAATCTTCTCGTTGAAGCCGGACTGCAGGATGTCGCGGATGAACCCATCATTGAGCAGTTCTCCCCTCAGTAGCAGGGATGGAGCGTGAGTCTTTAAAGCCAGTTTCCGACCAAGACGTAGGGTGCCCACAAATAGGGGCGTCGATCTTGGTCCAAAGCCGCTAGCTGGGCCGTTCTTAATGCCTCCGCCTTTGTTTGTCCGGCCTTCAGCGCTTGATAGAACTGGCTCATCAGCACAGAAGTAGACTGATCATCAATGGACCACAGTGTAGCCAGCGTACTGCGTGCCCCCGCCTGGACAGCAATGCCCGCTAATCCAAGCGTGGCTCGCTCATCTCCGACGGCGGTCTGACAAGCGCTCAGCACCAGGAGTTCAATACCGTTTTGATCATCATCACTCTGCTGCAGTAGAGTTGCTAACTCATTCCCTTTGAGAAGCTGGTTCCAAGTGAGCAGATAGGTGTTGTCCAGGCTAGAGCTGAATTCTCCGTGGGTAGCAATATGTACGATAGAGAACGGCTTTGCCCGCAGCGTACTGGTTAGGTTTTTGACAGTGAATCGCTGATTGATCAGATTCTGACTGTTTGAAAGTTGCGTATCGATCTGACTTAGTTCGTTGCTGACATTGGATAACGGTGCAAACTCGCGTCCCTCTACAATTCGCTGTTCGTTAATGCCAGCGGCCAAGACGTTAAGTGGGACTTTTTTAAGCGGCTTCGGAGTGACGAGCTGGAGGCTGGGAGCAAGTGCGATCGCATATTTTTCCACCAGATACTGCTGCCGTTGCTGGTCATAGAGCACTGCCATCGGAATATTTCGCAGCGGACCGTCCAAGGCAAAAGTTAACGTATCGATTTCATTGGCCGCCAGCGTCTGCTCAATCGGGCGAATCAACCAGTCATAAACCTGCTGCGACGACTGTTTGACCTTAGACACGCGGGTAATATCGGGCAGAGACACCTGGAGCTGGTTAACCGTTTCCTCGAACGTACCCTGAGACACCTCTGTACTAAAGAACTCAAGCTGCTCCTGTCGTGGAATCTTGAGAATCAGCGCCAGCCGATCTTTGAGCACAACGGGATACAGGACAGCCGCATTTGAATCTTGCTGGTCGACCACTTTGTCAATGGTTTCCGTCGCATCAAGACAGGCTGAGCGAAAGTAATTTTCCAGTTCTGCAATTTTTAAAGACTCCAGCACCGTTCTCGCTTGCTGGAGTTGCGCTTGACTCGGAGGTATCCCATCTGGAGCCAGCAGAAGCAAGCTCACCAACTCGCGATAGACCGGCTCCACTTTGTCCCGAAAGGAGAATTGCACCTCTGGATTGAGCGTCGCTAAATCTTGCCGCAAAGTCTGAAGATTGTTCACCGCATCAGAATATGAGGCAATAGAGGCTTCGATCTCTCCTTCGCTTTGCTGCAGCCGGCCTAGCTGCCACTGCCATTGATAGGACAGATCCGGCAGATCCAGCGATTGTGACAGGAGTAAAGCCTTCTGGGTCAGATCAATCGCATCTGCCTGCTGCTGACTTTTCTCGTAAATCTTACCGAGAGCTCCCAAAGCTAAGCTTTCGGCCCGCAAATCACCCAAATACTTGGCTTGCTGGATACTCGCTGCCAATAGCTGAGCACTCTCGCGAGAGCTAGACGATGATTGCCGTATTGCACCACTGGCGTTAGCCGTTTCCAGCTGAGCAAGAATCTCACTTAGGAAAACACTGGCGTATATCGCCGTCCGGCCAGAAGGAAGCTGCTTGATCTGAGACACCAGTTGGGGCCACAGAGCCTCCGCCGCCGCTAGCTCTTGATTGGCGACGCGCAGTGATAGTTCCTGAAGCTGGGCTTGAGTCTGCAGCTCTAGCGAGTCAGTGCTGTTTGCAGCCGATTGAAATAACGCTAACGCCTGATAAATCTCGCCTTGGGCACGCAGGGTCCGCCCTAAACTCAAGCGAGTGCTAACCTGATCCTGAGTATTTTGAGCATCTGAAACTTGAGTCATAATCGCCAGACTCTCTTCTAGCGCTTGTTGAGAAAGCTGGAGATCACCTACAACTCGAAATACATTACCTAGACTGCGTAGCCCTGTTGCCTTCAATATTGAGTCTGACTGGCTGGCGAGCTGAGTTTTAGCCTCTAACAGCATGGAACGGGCCTGACGATATCGCCCTAAAGCCTGCTGGGCCTGGGCCATATTGATTCGGCTCTGCCAAAGTTTTGCAGGATCATCAAGCTGGGTATAGGCTGCAGCGGCCTGTTGCCATCGGGTCAGTGCAGCTTGAGGCCGTCCGCGCTCTAATTCTAGGCGTCCCTCAATATCATGTAGCTGGGCTAAGACCTGTAGAGACCTCTGCTCTGCCTGCGGCTGTTGCAGGCTCTTCTCTTGATTTTGATCTTCTCTCAGAAGTACAAGTCCATCTGAAATAGATTTTTCTGCCGCTGACCATTGCCCCAGGTGTTGATAGGTGAGGGAAAGATTGCCCAGAGCCATTGCCTGTCTCAATGCATCTCCACCACCGCGGAATGCACGTGCAGCCTGCTGGAAGACCTGAGCTGCCTGAGTAAACTGTCCTGAGTCGTATAGCGTTCGGCCCTGACGGACTAGATCTTCAGCATTAGCCGTGGGGGCAGGTCGTTCTGAAGCTGCTTGTTCTGAAGCAACTTGGAACGTCCGTGCTGTATTAGCTTTTGCAGGTGCTGTGGATAAACACAGGCAGACTGTGCTCAGCAACAAAAAAGAGCGGGGATAGACAGACTTTGAACCGCATTGAAGAAAGTTCACAGAGACTGTTGGGGCTAAATTACAATTGGGCTGAGTCACGACTGTTCCCTGAGTAGACGTGAAAGGGGCTGCTATCACTTCAGGTCGGTGGCGTTTTTGGGTGGATAACATCCTGACTGCTGAGATTGCTAGAGCAGGCAGTGGGTACTTGCTCTTCATCAAGAAAACATAAATAGCGGATCTGCACAGTAGCTGAAGGTAGAACATAATCTTCATAACTTACCCCTGACAGCTGGGCTGGGGCGATACGCTTGCCGATGGAGTTTCAGCTATTAGCATCAATTTCCCTTTCGCATTTTTCCTCCAGCCTTGAGCTTCGTTTATTTGCTGCACTGAACTTTTAGATGGTGGTGATTGCGTTTTTTGGGGCAGCACATTGTGATTTTTTACGTTGGGTTCTGTCGAAGGATCGAGCGTCACTAAACCTACCTGAAAGGCATCCTGCCCCAGTGACTCTTGGGCTGTCGGTGGCAATCCACCTCGCCCTGTCACCACAAAATCGCTGCGGCCCTGCCGAGCTGAACAACTTTTGACGACTTTCACCTCGGGGGGCCGAATAGGAAGACTGATGATGTTATCGCTAGGATCAACTTCCGAAGTTTGAATGAAAATTTCCCCCGGAAGGTTAGTACTTGAACTTGCCGTAATATCGTTCAGTGGCGTTAGCGAATCGCGGGGTTCAATGCCAAAGCGTCCTTGAGTAGTAATGCTGATATTTCCACCTTGACCATCGATGGCATTGGCGATGATGTCACTGCCGTTGGGGCCTTCTGGCGACAATGCAAGGAGCAAAAGAGCATTGATTAAGATATTTCCACCATTGGCCTCTCCAAATGCGTCAGCAGAAATAAGGCTCTCATTTCTAAGCGTCAAGATTTGAGAGATTTGTAGATTGATGTTGGCTCCCTCTTGACCACTTTCACCTGTTTCTGCACTTAGAGTTCCTTGATTGAGTTCGAGCGAATTCGCATTGATTGTCAGGGTTCCGGCCTGGGCTTGAAGACTGCTCACTGTGATTTGAGCACCACCAGCGATGGCTAGGTCCTGAGTTTCAACGTTTAAGCTGCCTGCGTTACCAGAGGCCATTGCATCTGATGCGACAGATAATTGACTATCTGTGCCCCTTAATTCAATCCCCTTTGAGGCAGAGACGCTTAGATTACCACCTGCGCCATTACCAAAATTTGCTGCAGAGACTACCGCCCCATTCGTAACCTGTAATTCCTGCGTTTGAATATTGATATTGCCTCCGCGCCCCGTGGCTCGGGGACCTGACTCGCTCAAGACAGAACTGTTGTTAAGCAAAAGCTGACCGCCAATATCAAAAGTCAAGTCTCCTGCATCGCCTTGACCGGATGTTGATGTCGAAAACCCACTACCATTTTGGCTGATCAGCTGTCCAGCATTAATCTCAACATTACCTGCACCACCTGTTGCATCTTCGAAGCCTACAGCACTGAAGATACGACTGTTGTTAATCTGGAGCAAATCGTCAATATTGAAAGTAATGTTCCCTGCATTGCCCTGACTCAGTGTTGTACTAGAGGACAAACTATTACGACTAATGAGTTGTCTAGCACTAATCTCGATGTTGCCTGCGTCACCCGAGCCCACAAAGTCTACAAAGATAGTTCTGCCGTCGTCCTCTAAAGTCTGAAAGTTATCACTCAAAATAGAGCTATCCACAAGCAGAAACTTATCACTAACATTAAAAGTCAAGCCCCCTGCATTTCCCCGGCTTGACGTTGTTGTGAGAAACTTACTGTTCTGACTTATAAGCTTTTCGGCTTTAATCTGAATATTTCCTGCATCACCTTTAGAGCTAGGCCTAGTATCACTAGAGATATCGGTATTAGTTAACATCAAATCTTTCGCAGTAACATCAATATTTCCTGTGTTGCCTTCGCCAAAGTCAAAGAGGATAGTAGATATCCGTGCATCTTGTGCAGAAAACTGTTCAGCGACAACATTAATATCTCCTCCATCGCCTCTGGCAAAATCAACAACATCACTACGAAGACTGCTTTCATCGTTCAAGTCGAAAGCAGAAGCTTTGATACTGATATTCCCTGCCTTGCCTTGACCAAAAAGATTTGAGGTCAAAGATGAATTTTGATCTGCAGAGAACTGTTCAGCTTCAATATTAATATCCCCTCCATCTCCTTCAGCTGAAGAATTAATGTCGCTACGGATGCGACTGTTACTTACTAGTGAGAAATCATCTGCTCTGACGTTGATATCACCTGACGTTCCTTGACCAAATAAAATCGTGAATAGGAACGAGTCGTTTTGTGCGGAAAAACGGTCGATATCAATATTAATATTTCCTCCATTTCCGATGGCAGAAGCGTTAACATCGCTACGGATGCGACTATTACTTGCTAGTGAAAAATCATCTGCTTTGATATTGATATTTCCTGTCTTACCCTGGCCAAAAAGATTGGTAGATATAACTGAGTCGTTCTGTGCAGTAAATTGATCAGACTCAATGTTGATGTCTCCTCCATCTCCTCTACCCAATGAATTTATATCACTCCGAATACGTCCATCGTTTATTAATGAAAGATTATCTGCTTTTATATTGATGCTTCCGGCGCTGCTTTGACCATTGAGATTAGTCGATATAACTGAGTCATCTTGTACAGTAAATTGACCAGCATCAATGTTTATATTTCCTCCATCTCCGCTAGCTGAAGATCTTATGTTGTTGCGGATACGACTATTGCTTATTAATGAAAAGTCATCCACTTTAATGATGATATTGCCTGAATTCCCAGTGGTTGATGTTGACGTGGATAACTGTGAATTATTCTGAGCCGTGAATTGTGCTGATTTTATTTGAATCTCACCTGCCTCACCTATCTCTGAAAAAGGATCTGACGGGGATGGGTTTGATTCACTACGAATTTGACTATTATCAAGTAGGACTCGGTTCCTGGCTTCAATTAAAATATCTCCTGCGTTTCCTATACCTATGGTGGAAGTGGAAATCTCTGCATTATTCAGAGAGGTGAATTCTTCAGCATCAATCTCAATATCTCCACTCTCGCCTGCGTCGAGGATGACATTGGTTGATTCGGTCGAAAGGCTACTGCTATCGAGGGAGAATAAATCTTTTACCTTAATAATAATGTTTCCCTCGTTACCCGAAGTTGACGTTCCTGCCGATAGAGAACTATTATTTCGTGCTATGAACTGATCTGCTTCAATCAAAATATCTCCGACTTGTTCAGGAGAGGAGAAGAGAGCGGTTGTTATAGAGGTGTCGTCTAACACGAGATCCTGTGCCATCAGAACAATACCTGTATTAACTCCCTCTACTGAACTAGAAGTAGTTGGGATAAAGGTACTAATGGTGCTATCTGTCAATATAAGGTTGTTACCTTGAAAACGAATCAGGCCTCTCGCTCCTGTCGTGGTAATACCTGCATTATCAAATGTGATATTTCTAGCCTGCGCGGGCGACAAAGATTGTAAAGATAGCTCACCATCGGCTTCGTCAATTTCTAGAGTTTGACCTGCTTGAACACTGGCTAACTCTACCCGGCCACTGATAGCATTCAATCCTCCTCCATCGATATTGATATTTCCGCCAACCAATAAGAGACTTTTCCCCTCTGGAACCCCTAGACCTGCAGTCGATATTCCTCCGGTTAGTCCGCTGGCAAAATCAAAGAACGCCTGTGATTGATTAGTAATCTCTCCAGAATTGATTTGGTTAAAGAAGAATGCAGAAGGCTGAATACTCAGCAAGCTTGAGGTCTGAGGCGAAGTCGCACTGAAAGAATCCTGTTCATTGAATTGGAGAGCATCTGCAGTGGTCGCCACAAAGGAGCCGCCGACATCTAGAGAGGCATCAGGGCCGAAAATAATCCCGTTGGGATTGATGACAAACAGATTTGCGTCCCCCCGAACGCCCAGCACGCTATCTATATTTGATGTAGAACCACCCGTTACCCGTGTCAGAATGTTGTTGACGCCGTTGGGGTTGCGAAAAAAGACAGACTGCCCTGACTCTACATTAAAGTCTTGAAAGCTATGGAAAAGGTTTTGTCCACGACGAGCACCCCCTGTAATTAGGTTGGTTGGGGTAGGCTGCGGCTGTCTCTCAACCCGTGATGATTCAGGCCCTAAGGTTTGATCGGGCGTTAGTTGTGCGAGGGTATCCTGCGGCGCAACACTGAGGCATAGGCCTATAGTTAGCGCCGAGAGGGAGCTAAGTTTTGGGAAGAGAGGGGAGTTGCGATCGCATTTCATGCAAACTAACCTGCTACAGCCAACTAATTATACTGATCTGAGAGAAAAATGCTGTTATCCATCCACCATCCGCATCTCGAGCGAGATCGGTCTGAATATTCCTCAAATAGGAACTTTTTCGTCAACCCAGCCCGAGACTTCAACACTGGTTAAGGACTTGCCTAGCTTTTCATACTCCGTTTGAGTTGCCTTCAAAATATGCTTCATTTGAACGGAATCTCCCTCATCGGCAGCGATAAAAGCGGCATTCAAGGCAATGTTACGAATGTTTCCACCCGGTGTATTGAGTTGAGCCAGTCGGTCAAAAGCAAGCCCTGCTGTCGGGGCCGTTGATGGAAAGACTCGTCGCCAAATCTCGGCCCGATGAGCCGCATCAGGAAGAGAAAATTGAGTCACAAATCGCAGCCGTCGCAGAAAAGCCGGATCTAAGCTGCTTTGCAAATTTGTCGTTAAAATAGCCAACCCTGGATAGGATTCCATGCGCTGCAGTAAGTAACTAACCTCGAGGTTGGCATAGCGATCCTTGGAATCTTTTACTTCACTTCGTTTACCAAAAATAGAGTCTGCTTCGTCAAAGAGCAAGATTGCGCCACCGGTCTCTGCTGCATCAAAGATCCGCTGGAGATTTTTTTCGGTTTCGCCAATGTACTTGCTGACCACTGACGACAGCTCGATTTTGTAGAGGTCCAGCTTCAGCTCATTGGCGAGGACCCCGGCAGCAAGGGTTTTCCCGGTGCCGCTTGGTCCTGCGAAGAGCGCTGTAATGCCTAAGCCACGCCTGTTTTTTGCAGCAAATCCCCACCTTTCGTAGACTTTGGCCCGTTGTCGAACGTGGGCCGAGATTGATTCTAGGGTCTCTTGCTGCAGTGGCGGCAGGACTAAATCATCCCAGGACAGTTTAGATTCGAGACGCTCTGCCAACTCATCTAGACCTGGACGCGCTTGAACTCGACAACTCTGCCATAGCGTCTGTTTGAGGGACGGTGTAGATTGCGTTTTCAACTGTCCAACTGCTGCCGTGCAGGCTTGTCGAATCATAGAGGTACCCAGTTGAAATTGAGCCGTGAGTTCCTGCAAATCTTGAGAGAGCTGCTCTGGCTCGGGTACGAGATGTCCTTGTCCGTTGAGCTGGGCTTTGAGTTCTGCGATAGAGGCTTCCCAAGACATCAATTGTTCTTGAGGGAACGGTTTAGGAACGTCAAAGCGAATCATCTGACGCCTAATGCCCTGAAATGGCGTTCGGCAGGTAATGATGACAGGCCCTTCGACTTCTTCAAGTAGGTGATTGAGAGCAGATTGCAAGAGCTGATCTGACCGATCTAGGTCATTACAGTTCAGGAGCAGGATTCTCTGCTCTAGAATGCTTTCTCGCTCCCATCGACGAATGAACGCAGCCAAGTCCTCTGAATTGACGGGGAGGCGATTGCAGCTCATAGAACTCACCCGTTGCTTAGATTGGTGACACACAACCTGGGCGATATCTGTCTTATCTTCTATCTCCGGTCCACACAACTGTATCGCTGGTAAGCTATCCCCAGAAGACTGCTGTTGCCACAGGGCTGTGATTTCGTCAGCCAGCCGCTGATGAGATGGGACTAGCTGTCTGGTTTCTTGTGGAAGGTCAGAAATCTCTGTCAACGAGGCATCGATTGCTTGAGTGCCCACAAGATAATGAAGAATGCGCTCATCGATATAAAGAGAACGATTTGTCAAAGCATCCCCTTGACCAAGACGGATGAGGTTCCAGTGCCGCAGTGGTCCATTAGATATCAATGCGCTCCAATGTGGATTGGGCAAGACGGAAAGAGCTAAACCGAATGTCGGGTAGTATCTATGGCTACTGGTACCGTGTGCTTTAGCATATAGGGGCTGAAATCGTGTATCTAGCTCAGTCCCTGCACAAAGTAAAAGCACACTTCGTTCAAAGTCAGTGAGACCAAAGTGCTTGCAGACTTGCTCAAGAGCAGTCGGCACAGACATATTGACCTCTTGAGAGTGAACTGCATTGCTCGTGTTTGAGCGGAATCTATGGCTTGACGTGTGATTTTTTGACTCATCGACATAATCGTGGAGAGTCTTAAAGACACCGTCAATAGCAGCAACTAAATCTCTTCGGTTGAGTTTGTCCCAGTCATCAGATTTAGAAGAAAAAATCATATTCTACTCCTTTGAGGTCAGAACAAAACTGCCTCTATCTATATAGGTTTTTTACAGTTTTTACCTATATTTTGTTCTTGAGGCTGACAAAAAAATAAATTCTGACGCCAAGCAATATAAGATCTTATTACAAGTTGTTTAAATGATTTCCTCCATCACCCATACTTGAGTTTGCGCTTCTACTCACGAGTCGAAGATTGCTTATGTTGTTGTATGCAGCTGTAACAGAGGCTCTATCGTTGACATCCGAATTCTCATAGCAATATTGTTTCCACGGCACTATGTGATCGATTGACATTTCATTTTTAGGGTAAAGCCCGTCGGTTTCTGCACATCGATATTGCCCTCCCCCTGCGTGAGCGTCTGCGTAAACTTGTGTCTTCACATCCTCATTCCATTGAGGGCGAGACTTCATCCCTGCAGGAGTTTCGTTGTAGTTGGTTGAAGTCCCACCACTATTTCTCAAGTCGTGTCCACCAGTACTTCTTGCTCGTTTTCCTCCACTTCTTGTAGTAGGCATGTGATCTAAACTCCTTTTTCTTTACTAATGATTGCCTTTAGTCTCAACTTTGTCCGAAGCAATCCAATATTCTTTAATCAAATGAGATGGAGCTACATTAAAAGTCACCACCTGTTAGCGCAGTAACCTGATGTTCCATTCCATTCATTTCTTCATCCTCGTTGCTAGAGGCTAGATTTTGAGTTTGAATTATGACTCGATTCTTACTCTGATCAACATCTAATAGACTCTCAGCTCCATCAACTTGGGCCTGTACTAGATATGGTCCTGATGGAATATCATTGACCGAGATCTCAACGGTATCAGTCTCTAAATCTCCGGGAGGAGTTCTGATTTGATAGACTTTATCTGAGTACTCATCAACTGAAATTAATTTGAGGTAAACCTGCTGCTGTGGTGAAATTTTTGGTGTGAATTGAACCGCTATAGTTGTCTCTTCAGACTGCTGTTGACTATCGCTGTTTGGTATCTTGGCAGAAGCTGTGATGCGTGGTCGAAGTATAAAAGTGGCCGCATTGGAGGAAATACCACTTGCAGACAGAGGATCAGTAACCTCTTTATGAATCACCTGAATCTGGTGCACCCCGGCCTGAAGTGTAGGCGACGATTTCACTAAAAGCCTTATATCTTCGACAACGGTAGGAGTTAGCTCATCCCCATCGAGACGAACTTTGGTGATATCGCCGTCTAGATGTTTGCCATAGAGAATGAGATCGCAACCCGGTGTGATCGCACCATTGGTCGCGGGTGAAGCTATCACCTTTTCAATAACTGGGACTTCTCTATCGTTAGATGCTTCTTCTCTAGAATCCATCACCATTGGGTTAGAAGATTTCTCCGAGGAGATGGACACCATTGAAACCTGGTAGGTAACAGAGGGACGGTACGAACCTTGCAGCAGAGACCATAATTTAGACATTTGCTCGGTATCGAATAGATCTGGCTCAATTTGTACTTGACCGAGTTGGTTAATCAAGACATCAAATGAGTTCGATGCAACTGCTTGAGCAAAAGGTCCGGCGCGATTCATAGATGCAGCATGCTTTAGCGAACTGCGAATCGCATCATTAGAGAGCACAGGGCTTTGATGCATAAGCTGCATGACGCACCCTAGCAGCATCTCTGTCTGAAAATCTTGAGTTCCGTAAACGGTAATTAAATAGTGGAGGTTGATGGCGAGTCGTGATGTTTCATTCAGGGGGTTCGCCTGAGCAGAACGACTGAAATTGTCTGGATTTGTCTCTTGAGCACCATGCCCAATCCAGTCTGCATTGCGATTTTGCGAAACCTGGTATAAGAATAGATTGAGCTGGGGCTGGCCATCGACGCCGACTGAAATCTGGTCGGGTGGAAGGGTCGTGACCAGAATATTACCCATGCTGGATAGTGCTGTATTCTGCACTAAGCCGTCTTCTAATAGATTTTTTAGGACCGCAGTTATAGATGCGATCGCAAGTCCACTATTCATGAGAGCCTCACGAATCAATAACGATATTGAGAGCTTTATCTCCTTTATCCATGCCAAGCTCTGCGCGCCGCCCCCACCGCCTTATCCTTTGCACCGCCAGCCTTGATCCGTTTAAATCCCTCAAAGGCAATTTCGATTTCTTCAAGCGCGGCCTGAGCATCATTGGAGTTAACATCGCCGATCTTGTAACTTATAGGCCAGGCCGCCTCAAGCTCTAAATGGACAGTACGCGTGGAATTGTTGTCATAAAAATACAGAGAGCAATTTTTTCGCTTCTTCGCCCAATTTCCTTGCTCCACGATCTCAAGCCAGTCCCATATAGCCATGGACTTAATCAACCCTCGGCGGAGCGTAAGGTGACCGGACTTGGCGTTGCCAGGAAGCTTTGTTCTGACAACCTGTCCTTTACCTGCATTTCCCCATTGGTTAGAGGTAACTTCGCAAAAATCAATTACATCCTGGGTATAATTGATTCCCGAACAATCCATAAAGTAACCATCGGTGCTGTTAGAACCATCTAAATCAAGTTCTACACCGAACCTAGAAGAAGGTAAAGGATCGGGCTTTTTAAACATCATTGACATGCTGTTTTTCTTCCGAAGAACTAAGGGCTAAGTAATTTAGCCTAAGAAGATATTTTTTATGCAATTTCTTAGGCATTCAAAAATAAGTTGGATCAGAGCTACGAACAGTCAATATCTGAACAAGCTATTGTTACCTTGATTTTTACAGGAGCCGAAGGCTTAGAATCAAGACCCTCATATACAACCGAGAAGGGGTATGCATCTATCATGTCGACCGTTAGGATCGGCTTCTCACTTGCATCTGATATAACGATATTGGGTGGTTGTAAGTTGCCTGATAAATCGGCCCCCATACCACCGACAGGATTAACTTTATCGAACCATTCAAACAATACTTTGCTGTCTGTATTTGCAAGTGCTGTAATAATGACATTTCCAGGCTGCCGGGGGCCAGTCTGAGGGCAGCTAAGTTGCTCTGCTGCCTTGTTCCCGACATTGCTTGCAATTACCTCTACACTGGCTGAGAGTTCCTCAATCGAAAAGATCGGTAGATTCTCAGTATATCCTGGAATATTAATTTCATACTTACTTGCAAAAGCAACATCGTAATTTGAATCTGCCATGATTATTCTCCTGATATATTGACTTGATGAGGCGTTAATTGGATCTGTCTTTGTTCTTCAAAATATTAGGAATCATGAAGAAAAATCTAATGACATATGAATATTTGTTCTAGTTATGCTCTGACTTGACGCATCTTATTTATAAGGGGAATTTTCCCTGTAAATAGGATTCATTGAGGCTGACATCATTAGAAATGCGCTGTTTTTTTGCGACGTCAGCCCCAGCTTGAAATTACGCCTGCACAACATTGGTAACAACAAAATCTACGGATTCCTTCATGATGCCCTCTTCCTCAATACCCGCAGCCGATAAACTCCAACGAATAGGGTAAGCACCTTCAAGTACCAACTCCAAACCAACAGCTGTCCCTCCGTCATAGCCGTATAAAGTAAGATCTTTAGGGTCTTCCGTAGCACCTACATTGTATTTAGGGTTCACTGTGTTAAACCAATCGTAGACGTCTCTGCTTTTGGTTAAGGCAAAGTCAACTGTGACAACCGTGCCATTCCGTGGGCCAGGAACGGGTTTACTGCCGAATGATCCATCCGAAGCAGTACCTGTATTGTGTTCAGCCAGCTTAACCGCAACCTCCAAATTCTGAACCCCAAGGACAGGTAATTCCGCACCTCCGCCTAAATCAAGACCGAAACTCGTACAAAATGTCTGCTCTGCTGCCATGATTTATTTCCTAGGTTATAAATTGTGCTGAGAAATTATTTGAATCTATCCATCAATCGTCACCTTGATCTAACTGGAAATTCATTTGGCTGATTCTGAACACCACAAATTCAGCGGGTCGGACTGGACTGACGCCGACTTCAACATATAAACGACCGAGTGCCATCGTCTCAGGCGTATTGATCTCTTCGTCGCATTTCACGAAGAAAGCTTGTTGAGGCACTCTGCCCACCAAAGCACCTTCGCGCCAGATTCGTTCCAAAAAGCTGCTGACAACATACCTGACCTTGCTCCATAACTTCGGATCATTGGGTTCAAAGACAGCCCACTGAGTCCCGATTTCAATGGAGCGCTCAATATAGCTAATCAGCCGTCGAACACTGATGTAGCGCCATTCTGTTATGTCAGGTTCTACTAGCGTTCGAGCGCCCCAGATGCGAATGCCACGGTTAGGAAACTTACGAATGCAGTTAATACCCAAAGGGTTAAGGAGTTCTTGCTCACGAAAGTTGACGTCATATGCCAGACCCGTTACACCCCTCGGTACCTCATTGGCCGGTGCCTTATGCACTCCTCGGGTTTCATCAGTGCGTCCCCAGACCCCCATCATGTGTCCACTGGGTGGAATAAGAATGGGCCGTCCTGCCTTACGAGGATTCGGAACCTTGATCCAGGGATAATACATTGCAGAGAACATCGACCGGCGGCCAAAGGCATCTAGCCATTTGACGACATCTTGAGGGCGAGTCTGATCCGGGGGGGGATCAAGCACCACCATTCGGTTTGAGGCGCCCGGAATATCTCCATCACTGGACCCTTCCGACAGACTCACCATGGTCTCCATAACGCCATGGACCTGTTCAAGATCAATGAGACCCGTCTCATAGGCACGCATTAGATCAGGGAAGCAGAGCATCGTAATCTCATCGATCTCAAAGATGCCGCGTACCCCTGTGCGATCATCACGCACCCCTTCAACTTTTTTAGTGAACTGCTCCGGTGATGTTTGCTCTAGTGGAGCCTTTACCTCATACTCACCATTTAACGGGCGACGCGCTAGGGGTTGTCCCGGCTGAGCAATGTCACCAATCGCAACGTATTGAGATCCTCTCAACGCCTCGACGACGTAGGTGGCCGCTTGGGGCTCAGGGTCCATACTCAGGTGTTCATATTGCTCTAAGACCTCGCCATCCCGAGAAATTCTGATATCGAAGAACTCTCCGGTATCCGGTGGTGTCTCAGACCAGGTGTTGCCCCCCAGAGTCCCAGTTCCCTCTGCGTCTTCTTCATCTCCGTCCATCCCAGGCGGTAGCGCTCGGGGAAAGCCATCGATGATCTCAATCTTGACGTTCCCTTCTTCAGCCTGCTGAGGAAGGAGATTCAGCTTTAAGCTAGGGCGGTTTCCGCGTCGGGGAATTTCCAAAGCTGGTGTTTCTTCTTCTACCTCAACCTGTTTCATTCCTGGGAGCTGAGTACCAATGCTGGTGACCCAGCATCGCCCGCCTCCATTAAGAAAGTAGCCTCGAACTGCAAAGGGGAGATAGGCATCAAAATCTGTGTACCCATCAGAGTTAGGTTTTGCAAAGTAGCGAAGGTACTGCGTCCAGGTTGTGACCAACATAGGCTTAAAGAGTTCAGCGTCATCCCGAATATCTTCGGTGAAACCGATAAAGCCCGCTATTGAAGTACTGACGCCATCAATGGGGCGAGCGCCTCTGTCTACCTCTTCTACATATACGCCTGGAGCCGAATAGTCTAATCTAGCCATAGGATTACTCCGTATTTACTGTGATGAATAAGTTTTGGAATCTTCGATGGAATCTTTAAGAAGGCATCAGAAAGATTTCCTGGGGTGTGTCGATTTGCTGATCGACTAGAACACTGCAGCTCTGAGCTTGATAACCGAAGCGCATTAACTGCAGAACGTAGCTGCCAGTTCTCAGATTCTCGAAGAAGAACAGTCCTTCTGGATTAGTGGTCACGGACTTCTCTGTGCCTTCCAACATGACGCGCACTTTTTTAATCGGCCTTCGGGTCAGTTCATTCTTGACCAGACCTGCGATCGCAACCCGATGCGCCGCTAAGTCTTCGCCCATAGAATCTGGAAATCGACTGCTTTCTCTGAGGCGTCGTTCGACAACCAGAGGAACGGTCGTCTTGTGCCAAGGATTGAACGGAACCGTAACTGTCAAATAAATTGCGGGACGTATGGGAGCCGACAGAGAACTCCATAAGCTCCCAATATCGATCGGGGGATCGCGCGAAAGAGAGATGGGCAGGTCACCATAACCTTGAAGGTCTGACACCAAGAACTCCTCTCGCAAAACAGGATGGCGCATCAGCAAAGCAAGGGCTTCTGAAAACAAGCGATGTTCACCAAGCACA
The DNA here is from genome assembly GCF_003231495.1 of Acaryochloris thomasi RCC1774. NCBI lineage: Bacteria > Bacillati > Cyanobacteriota > Cyanophyceae > Acaryochloridales > Acaryochloridaceae > Acaryochloris > Acaryochloris thomasi. Next base: position 946 of record NZ_PQWO01000026.1, on the reverse strand, counting down.
GTCTGATCACGAACCGTCAGCAAAATAGAAACATCAAACCAACTGGCTGCCCGTTGAATGCTAGCAACCGGCCGTCCGCCTTCATAGTGGCGCTCAACCTGACGCCCCATTAGCGGCATTTGCTGGCTTGCTCGCACATCATACAGATGGAGATTCAAGGATGAACCCCTACCGGTCTCCCGCAGAAATGCAGAAGGGTGGCTGAAGTCAATTTGCTCAGTACTAGCGAGGGCAGTACCGCTGGCTAAAATTTCCGCAAGGGTTTGAAGAAGAGAGTTAAGCATATGCGAGTAAGATGCGCTTTGATATCATCAAGATAAAGGCAAACTTTTTGAAAGCAATTAGACCTTTGTTGCAATTAAGATGCCTTCAACCTTTTCTTAGAAAAGAAACCTAACAAGAAGTCCTAAGCAATTTCGTCAGGCTCTAGTCCTTGTCGACTGTTTGATTTCTTACTCCTAGATGAAACCGAATTGTTATACTGTCTCTCAACGGAAGTCCTAACTTGTCGTTCAACAGAGGAAGTAAAGCTGCGTCGAATTCGAGATAGAATATTCCCGAAGATTCTGCCGAAAAAGCGCTCTATGAAATTCATGTTGTTTGCCTCAAATTATGGGAAAGTGGAATTTTTATAGACAACTTAAGAATATATGTATGGCAGATTCGATGCATTATACCTACGTAGAATAGTGATTTGAGATCTGAGGATAGAAATCACGTAAAAGACAAGAATGCAATAGCTTTAATCCACGAAAATAAGAGAAAGCTAAGAGGTCGCTGAACAGCAAGTTTGTTCACGAGGGAAACATTCCTATGGAATTTTTGGTAGTCCTAAACGGGTAAGGATATTCTATCGATAAGGGGATGTATGTTCTCCTATGCTTATGCGAGTGTTGACTCGTCGTCATCCATCGTTTTCCGTGTCTTCTGCTCTACCAGCGTGTCC
>NZ_PQWO01000025.1 GCF_003231495.1 Acaryochloris thomasi RCC1774 | reverse complement strand
GCTCGACAATACGGACTGCCTCTGCTTTTTGTTCATCAGTGAATAGTCTGCGTTTCTTCTGTGTCATGTGGACATTCTCCTAGATCATTTCTTCGAATGGAGTGTCCACTTTTTCAAGACAAGGTCAGTATGGTTGGTTAGCTGATGCTGGTCTTGCTCACCTGCCAGGCGGTTTGGGTGCCAATCTTCCCTGCTTTGTTAAAGACCCATTGGCCCCGTTGATAGATACCGTCTGCTTTGCAGTGGGGTTTGACGCCGATCAGTTGTTCCACTTCGGTGGTCGATAGCAGCCAATCAGAAGAGGCGGCTTTCTCTAGAGCGTCCATATACCACAGCGGATCTTGCTGCTGAACCTTTAGGTGTTCGTTGAGTTGGGCGAGGGAGGTTGCAATCTCACCTAGTTGATTGACAACCCCCTCTAGGCCCTGAGGTTGCTCAGTGTGGGCCACAGGGGGTTGGGGTTCCTCCGATTTAGACCGTGGGTTTGCAACAGTCGGCTTCACCTTGCGGTTATCCGGCTGATTATGATTATCTTTGTGGGTCGTACTATGCGGTTTAAAGGCATGAGCCTCAAGCCATGCTCGGTTCAGTTCTTCCGCCAGAGTCTTTAAGAACTGGGCCGTTTCCTGCTCTCCTTGCCCCATCATCTGAGCTGCCTCTTGCTTAAGCTGATGGACTAACTCCGGTCCAATCAGTTCATTGTGGGCAGCCAACAGATCGACCGCCTCATCAGGGCGATCGATGAGCGATTGAATCAGTTCTCGATAGACCTGAGAGGGGCCACCATTTGGGGGCGGCGGGGTCACCTCATTAACCAAAATATGATGTAGTTGGGCCGCTAAATTATGCAGGAACGTTCCAGATTGGGTGTGACCATCTGCCGCGATCTGAGTCGCAACTTGCTCCATCACCTGAATGAACTCTGCATTCACAAATTGCTCATTCTGCCTTAACAGAATCCACTCTTCACCCGAGGGGCAAGCTAGTAAAACTTGAATCAGCTCTAAATAGGCTTTAAGACGATCTTGAGCTATGGCCATAATACTTCCACCTTTGGAATGAGAAAGGTATGAGTGGTGAATTGATCAACTCACTCAAAACTCAAAACTCAAAATTTACTACGTCATGTCTTGATCGGCTGGGTCTCCTTCGTAGGGCTGTACGCCCACCTCAGGATAGTCGTCGTCGGTGGGACCGAAGATGCGAAGCGCGGGTTGGGCGACAAACTGCAGCAAACGTCGGGCCGCCTCGCCCACAGACTGAACAGAGAAATGTGTCGCTCTTTGGGTCGTCATGGCCGATCATCTTCAAAACAATAGGTGTCCGATAAGGGAGTGAGGAGTTTATTCCAGGTGAGTATGAAATCTAACCCCTCAATTCAACGTTATATCGACAATATGAGGATGTTGTGAGCCTTGAAACCCTCACTCTATAAGACTCGGGATAAAAATAAGGTCGCTTGCTGCCAGTCATCAAAATATTCAGGAATACAGGCTTGGCAGTCGATAAAAGTAACCGCCCAAAGGTCGTTGCTTCTCTCTTCAATGCGTCCAATGAATTGGCATTGACCCTCACGACTCTCTAACGACAGATCGTAGGTATGGCTGACCAGTCGAGTAAAAATAATCACCCCAAGATCGAGGCTGAGACGATGTGGTGGATATGCTGTTGCGGGAAGCTGCACCATGGTTATGTTCCTAAACCAGTCCCATCGTTCTGTTTAAACATTTGATTGAGCACCCTCTACCATCCGATTTTTGCTCCGATGGTTTCGTGGGCCTCAATGCACTCAAGCACAAAATCATCCCGTAAACCTGCTGAAACCTCGGAATTGACCTGAAGGGTGATTGTATGGGGACCAACGGCTGCAGCCGAATGCGGGACAGACAACTCATGAAATTCAGGCTGCTCTGGAATCAAATCCGTATCATCAACGTAACCAACGGGTGAGGGCAGCGCTGTACCCGGCTCCCAATCCCAAAAGACGGGATGCTTTTTGTCATTGAATATTTCAACGTCAGACGTTTTCAGCAGAAAGCGAACGGGTAAATCATTCTCTGGTATGAAAGATAGCGTGACTGGAATCTGTACTAGAAGGCCCGCAAATTGTGCGTTGTTGAACACACCAGGCGTATCTCCCAAGTTAATCGCGCCAGACCAAAGCAAATAAAACGGATGTTGTTGTGGCATAACTAATCCCAAAATAATTAGAGGGTGCTGAAATCAAATTGACTAACCTAAGCTCCTAATTCCTAGACAGCAGAGCAGCATGAGTCGTTAGCATCCAAATCAGTAAGAGAGAAAAACCTAGCAAGAAACTGCCAGCGGCTAGCCACATTCCAATGGGCCTGCGCGGAGGATGAAAAAGTGGATACAGCTTTTTAGTGACGATCCGTCCTGCGTTGAGGTGCTGCTCCGCAATCACAGCCGCGTCACGGGGCTGGACGTGGCTATACCATGTCTCTTCCGGCAAAATGAGTACCATCGGACCACTCCCACACTGCCCCAAGCAACCAGAAGACTCCACTGTAATGCCAGACGGAGCGCCGGATAGAAACTCAGTCAGCACGTTCGCAGAGCCTTGCTGGTAACAGGTCGTGTTCTGGCAAACTAAAACTGTTTTAGGCATCAAGACAAATCAAAGGCTCTAAGCAATATGAAGAATGATGGGGACTGTCCCGATATTCATGGCTTGGGGTTGGAATCACCGCCATAGGGCTGAACGCCAGTCGCCGGATAGTCATCGTGAACCGGACCAAATAGCTCAGCCACGGCCTCTGACAGCATCCCGAAAAATCCGGGTTTCTGCTTCAGCTCTGTGAGCATCTCGTCCACATGCTCTGTAGAGAACTCATACCCTGCCTGGTTGGCGACCCCCACCACCTCATCTTGGCTCGCAGTTGTCTCTAGTTTTGCCTTCAGATGCTCATCTTCAGCAGCCTTGGACAAAAAATTCAGCACATTATCTTTAGACATGGTTTACCCCTCAAAACAATAGACGTTACGGTTTGGCTCAATCCCCTCAGGCACAAAGACGACGGCCTGAAAGCGAATCAAGGATTTTAATGGGAGACTGACGACTGATCAGCTTTATTCTCTTCACGAGGCTGAATGATGCCATAGCCGCCATGATTGCGCTCATAGATTACGTTGATCTCTTCAGTTGATTCATTGCGGAACACATAAAAATCATGATCAACAAGCTGCAAGTTTTCTAATGCGTCCTGTGCTGTCATTGACGGCATCGCAAAGAACTTATTTCGGACCACTGTCTGAGGCAGTTCTGGAGCGCGTTCCTGAGTCAATTCTTCGGGCACAAGGGGGTGATCGTGACTTTCATCTACCTGCCGCTTTGATTTAGAGAATTGCGCTTTTTTACCTTTATACTTCTGTAGCTGACGAGAAAGCTTATCAGCGACTAAGTCAATACTGGCATAGAGGTTCTCATGGTTCTCTTCTGCCCGAATAACGGTGCCATTCGCAAAAACAGTTACCTCTGCATTTTGTCGAGGCTGCTTCCTAGATTGACTTGGAACAGATAGCTTGACATCTGTTTTAGTGGTTAGATGCTCAAAATGCATCATTGCCTTACCTATTTTTTGTTGCACATAATCATGGATGGCATCAGTGATGTCCAGATTTTTGCCTTGAATAACGAGTCTCATATAAAATTGACCTCCTCACTAATTATTGGTTTGCGATCGCATCTGCCCTATTGTTGAGGTATCTACTCAAGTCGCTCCCGATAATCTTCAGCAGACTCGGGATTCAATCCCCAGGGATGTCGATCTCGCCACTCTAACTTTGCTGCTGTGCGGACAGTCTCACCCTCAATAGAGGCAATCCCTACAGCCTTTTGCAACTCTTCGGTGACATTCTGATCGGGTGTAGGCGTCTGACCACCCACAGCTTCTTCGCCAACAACCGAGGCTTGATAGGCATCATCATCAGGATCACCGCCGGTAAGCTCAGTACTCGCCATTGTTTTCTGTAGCCGCTTCAAAGCTGGAGCAGCTCCCATTTCTTGATCGGCGAGGGCCTCAGTGGATGAGTCAGCATGGTCTAAGTTGCCTAAATCGGACCATAGGATCTCTTGACTCTCAGAGCCTTGCTGAGAAGCGGTACTCTGTTGTCTTGGAGAGACTCTACCTAAGTTGAAAAAGGTTGCGTCTGTCATAGTCCCTATACCTCAATAACGACTCCTTAACTTGAGGCTATCTAGACAATCTGAGGATGTTGTGAGCCTTAAGCCATAGGGAATTGATGAACTCATCTCTGAGCAAAGCTATCGTGTGAATACACCTGTGGAATCTTAGACCGTGATAGAGAGAGAAACCCGACCTTAAAGTTCACTTTCAGGAATTTCTTCTTTGAAGTCGATCACCAACTGCATCGTTTCTAAGACTAAAGCGCGCAGATCTTGAGTTAGAGGCACTTTAGCCTCAGGACCAAACCAGCGATCAAAGGTTGCGACGTAGGGTTCTTTACCTTTGAGGTACCCTTCCATGAAGCGCACCAGTGAGTAGTTCACCTGATCAGCAAATTTAGAATTGTTCTCGGGTACCATGCAGGCAATCCCTTCTCTGGAGAAGTATCCGACAACATTGAACTCTTCAGGATTTTCAGCCGTTTGCAGCCAGCCTTCGAGCAGAATACCATCAGCAGCAAAGGCATCCACGGTACCTTGCTTCAATGCCTCATAGCCCTCAGCGTGATCTTTGAGAACCACGATCTGGGCTTGAGGTTGAGCGCGGCGAATCGCAATTTCGTTCGTTGTTCCAGCAACGGCAGCAATTTTCTTATTTGCTAATGCCTCGGGTTCCCATGCTTGGACTCCTTTCTTGGTCAGTAGGCGAGTCCCTGTGAGACCGTAGCTTACAGAAAAATCAATTTTCTGCTCACGCTCCCAGGTGTAGCTGCTAGCATCACAGACAATATCGACTTCACCTGCAATCAGCTTTGGGATTCTATCTTCTGGGGCAAGGGCAATGAGTTTCAGTTCCACTTCTTTCCCAAGTTTTTTCGTCAACTGGGCCTGGATCTGCTTGAGCATATCGACGGAATACCCCTGCAACTGACTCTGTTCATCTGCAAAGGCAAAGGGCAGTGCGTTTTTATTCGTTCCGGCGGTTAGCGTGCCGGTACGCTCAACTTTTTCAAGAACTGTCTCGGCTGAGGCAATCTGCGGTGCGAGGATGCTGAAGAGGGTGGTTAGAGTTGCGATTACCGAAGGTAGGCCAAGGGCCATCGCAACCGTCTGAGGCAACCTAAATTGACGGAGGGTAAGATTTTGAATGCTCATATACTGGATTTTTTTGACTAGGTTCATGGAAAAGTTAAATCAGTTTTGAGTTTTGAATGTTGAGTTTTGAATGAGTAGATTAATTCAAAACTTAAAACTCAAAACTCTTCTCCCCCTACGGAGGCTTCTGACGGTCAGATACGACATCCTGCATGAGCGCTAAGTACTCATCTTTGAAAAATCGTAATGTACTCAAAACTGGATTAGGGGCTGACTGTCCCAGCCCGCAGAGGCTTGTGTGTTTCACTACATCGCAAAGATCTTCAAGCTGAGCTAGATCCCCCTGCTGCGCTTTACCTTCACTGATCTTGGTGAGCAACTGATAAAGCTGCACGGTTCCGGCTCGACAGGGAATGCACTTGCCACAGGACTCATCCATACAGAACTCCATAAAGAACCGGGCCACGTCCACCATGTTGGTGGATTGATCCATGACAATCATGCCGCCGGACCCCATAATCGACCCCAGAGCTTTTAAAGATTCATAGTCCACAAGCGTATCAAAGGCATCGGCGGGAATGCAGCCCCCAGAGGGACCACCCGTTTGTACGGCTTTTACCGCTCCATCGGGAACACCGCCCCCCATCTGTTCAACAATCTGGCGCAGAGGAGTGCCCATTGGGACTTCAATTAACCCAGTATTTTTGATCTTTCCGGCCAGGGAAAACACCTTAGTACCCTTACTGTTCTCAGTCCCAATCCCCGCAAACCAATCAGCACCTTTGCGAATGATGGGGGCAACGTTGGCAAAGGTTTCGACATTGTTTATTAGGGTTGGACATCCCCACAGACCTGACTCGGCTGGATAGGGAGGACGGGGGCGAGGTAGACCACGCTTGCCTTCAATTGAGGCCATCAGGGCCGTTTCTTCGCCACAGACAAAGGCTCCAGCACCGATGCGAATATCGACCCGAAAGTCAAAGGGAGACTCGAAGATTTGACTGCCCAATAGTCCCTTCTGCCGGGCCTGACGAATAGCAGTCTGGAGATGACTGATCGCAAGGGGATACTCGCCGCGCACGTAGATGTAGCCTTGGTTAGCTCCCACGGCATAGGCTGAGATCGCCATTCCTTCCAACACCCGATGCGGATCGCTTTCTAAGACACTGCGGTCCATAAAAGCACCTGGATCGCCTTCATCTCCATTACAGATAACGTATTTTTGCCCGGTTGGCATCTTGGCGACGGTGGACCACTTTAAGCCTGTGGGGTAGCCGCCTCCGCCTCGGCCCCGAAGGCCACTTTGGGTGATTTGATCGATCACCTCGCCGGGCGTCATCTCATAGAGGGCGCGGTAGAGAGCGAAGTATCCTCGATTGGCAATGTATTCCTTGATTTTTTCTGGGTTAATGCGACCACTGTTTTCGAGGACGATGGGGCGCTGGTGGGTGAAAAAGGGATGGTGTTGGGGTTGGTAGGGAGAGGGAGCTTTGGGTTTTGAGTTTTGTTCGCGAAGCGTCTTCGTAGGAGAAGTTTTGAGTTTTGAATGGGGAGGAGAGGTGGCGTGGAGGGCGGCCTGGATGAGTTGGGGGGCTTGGTCAGGGGTGACGTGATCGTAGAGGATGCCTTCGGGGTCTAGGCGGACGAGGGGACCTTGGCTGCAGAGGCCCATGCAGCCGACGCCTCGGATGCTGAGCTGGTCTTTGAGATTTTGGGTTGCGATTTCGCTTTCCAGTTGTTTCTTAACCTCAAGGGCATTGGTAGAGAGGCAGCCTCCCACGGTGCAGCAGCAAATGCAGGGTGTATCAAGGATCTTTTTTTCCTGCTTCGTCAAGGTCTGCAGCTCATTTAAATCCATTTATTGTGCCTCCTCCTCACCTGGGGACTGAACGTGGATAGTGAGTAGTGCGCCCAGGGTCTCTGGGGTTTGATACCCCATCACATCGCCATCGATTACGACAGCGGGGGCGCTCCCACAGGCCCCTAAGCAGCGGGCTGTGCTGAGAGAAAGCTGACCATCTGCGGTAGTTTCTCCAGCCTGAATTTGGGCCATCTGTTCTACGGTGCTCAGAAGAGATGCGGCTCCTTTGACATAGCAGGCAGTGCCCATACAAATAACGCAGGTATGTGCCCCAGCAGGCTTGAGCGCAAAGAAGTGATAAAAGGTCGCTACACCATAGACGTGGCTCGGGGGGAGCTTGAGGCTATGGGCAATGTGCAGCAGTAAATCTAGCTCTAGATAGCCAAAGAGTTCCTGCGCTTTATGGAGAACCTCAATTAGGGCGTCAGGTTGATACTGATGCCGCTTCATGGTGGCCTCTAGCACTTTAAAACGCTTATCACCACTAGGATGGTTTGACCTGCTTGTTTGAATCCTTTGCTCAAGCTTCATCAGCGACATGGGGCTTGGGTTGAGCACGAATGACCATAACGGAGCAGGGGGCATGGTCTGAAACATATCTGCTGACACTGCCGAGCAGAACTTCTTTGAGACCTGAACGACCTCGGTTCCCGATTAAAATCAGATCCGCTGGTAGAGCTTTCGCCAGATCACAGATCACAGGCCCCGGAACACCCGGTTGCTGCATAAATTCAGTGGTAACCCCTGCTTTGATGGCCTCTGCTGTATAGGACCGCAGTTGAGAAAGACAATCACTGTCATAGGCATTCCACTGTCGCTGGTGACTGAACAACAGATCCTCTCGCAGGCTGGGGTACGGGTCTAGATTGGGCTGCTGGAACGGACCAGGGACAGAGACATGAGCCGGGACTTTAACCAGATCAGGAGACAAAACGTGCAGGAGCACAAGCTTGACATCAGGTATTGTCTTCGCGAGTGCCAGCGCTGCATTAAAAATATTTTGGTTAATGGTGGCTTCATCAATCGCGACTAAAATTTTGTGATACATGATTTTCACCTTGACGATTCAGACTTAAGGCTTGGCGGTGTCAGCAGTCTCCTGTTGCACAGTCGATTCAGGACTGTCCTGGTTATGAACAATCAGTACGGAACAGGGTGCATGGTGGGTAACGTAGTTGCTGATGCTGCCTAGCAAAGCTTTTCTCAAGACGTTTTGGCTCCGCCGCCCCATAACAATCACGTCGGCATTCCAGGTTCGAGCAACATCACAGAGGCTACGAGCTGGATACCCTGAGGGTTGTTGAACTCCTGCTTGTAGCCCCTGCTCAGTGGCGATATTAGCGTGCGACTTTAACATCTCAAGCCCCTTCATCTCGAAAGCCTCAAGCTCTCTAATATAGGCATTTGCGATTTCGAAGCGGGAGGTTACCGGGTCATCTAACAGACTGGGCATGAGAGTAGAGATCGGATATGTTTCCTCTAGAGGGGTAACCACATGCACCAACATGAGCTGTGCATGCATCATCTTTGCTAAGGTCAAACCCTGCTCAAAGACTTGTTCACAGGATGCTGAGTAATCTAATGCCACTAGAATTTTGTTAAACATCAGAACCTCCTGATCACACAGATTCAGCTAAAGGTGCTTTGTCATCACTTGACTGAGAACGATCCTCCGTTAAGCGATGAACTAAGACGGAACAGGGGGCATGGTGCATCACGTAATTACTCTGGCTACCCAGCACAGCTTCCGAAAGACCAGAGCGACCACGATTCCCAATGATGATTAGGTCAACGTTCTGTTCTTGGGCAACAGCACAAATCACATGCCCTGGGCGACCAATTTCCTGAAGCATCTCGGCCTCAACGTCTTCGGTCTCAGCTTGCTCTTTGAACCGATTGAGGTGTAGCAATCCCTCCTTAACAAAGCTGCGCCAGCGCTCATAGTAGGCTTCATCAATGCCGAGAGGAGGCACATTAGGATAACCGACTTCATCGTTTGAAAGAGCATGCAGTAATACGAGTTTGGCTCCACTGAGTCTGGCAAGTTTAAGTGCCTCCTCAAAGACAGTTGTTCTTGAGTCAAAAACATCCATTGCAACAAGAATGCTCTTATACATAATGACCTCCTAATTACCTGTACTCTTAGTAAGATTCGCTGTAGCCACAAGTGGTTCAAGTTTAGGAACAGGAACCTTGACCACTTGCACTGAACAGGGAGCATGGTGCATCACATAGTTGCTCTGACTCCCTAGCAAGAGTTCTGACAGACCGGAGCGACCACGGTTGCCCATCATGATTAAATTCACTGCTCTGTCACGAGCCAGATCCCGAATGATTTGTCCTGGATTACCGGCCATCTGCAGGGTCTCTATCTTTATTCCCTCTTGCTGAGCATGATCTGCGAAGGTTTTCAAATGTTGCAGTCCCTTCTGCTCAAGCTGTCGCCAACTTTCGAGATAGCCTTCTGCTAAGGTTGGTTCGAAGTGATCATAAGGAAAGGTCGCCAGGATCGGAAAACCTTCTTCGTCACTGGACAAAACATGAAGCAGGATGAGCTTTGCGCCACAGAACTTAGTGAGCTGGAGCGCTTGCTTAAACACCGCCAAGCTCAATTCTGATAAGTCCACTGCGGCCAGAATAGTTTGATACATTATTGCCACCCCGCTAATCGAGATTCAGTCAGATGTACAGAGGTTTCAGGAGTATGATCTAACGGTGAAAAAGTATGAACGGGTGCCTTGACAACTACAACAGAGCAGGGGGCATGGTGCATCACGTAATTACTCACACTACCGAGGATGAGTTGACTTAATCCTGCCCGCCCACGACACCCCATCAGAATGAGATCGGCTCCCCAGTTTTGGGCTAAGTCGCAAATAGTTCGTCCAGGACTGCCAGAGGTTTGTGTATATTCTGTCGATACGCCATGCAGCTTGGCCTGCTTTTCACAGCTCTGAAGACGTCCTATCCCCTGGGCTTCCAGTTTCTCCCAAGTTTCTCGATAGGTCTGAAGGGGAAGATCTGAAAGTCCTGGATAGTAGTAGGGGCCAGGAAGAGCTAGCGGCATATCTGGGGCACCGACCTCGTCACTCGACAACACATGTAGCAACATTAGATCGGCTTTAAGAGGTTGGGCTAACGCTAGAGCATAGTCAAAGATCTCGTCGCCTGTTTTAGAGCTATCCATCGCAACTAAAATTTTGTGAAACATACCAACCTCCAATAGACCTGAGTCTGAATCATGATTTGAAAGAATTGTTTGATATCCATCACTGGTGTCCCTCTGCTTCTGCAACAGCAAGTAAGGTTTTGAGGACCGAATCAGCATTGAGACTGAGGGAGTCAATGCCCTGCTCCACTAAGAACTGAGCAAATTCTGGGTAGTCACTGGGCGCTTGGCCACAGATACCCACTTTGCGGCCCTTAGCTTTTGCCTTGGCAATCACCTGACGGATCATTTCTTTGACGGCCTCATTGCGTTCGTCAAAAAGACGGGCCACTAAACTCGAATCCCGATCAAGTCCCAGGGTGAGCTGGGTCAGGTCATTGGAGCCAATGGAGAAGCCATCAAAGATGTCGCTAAACTGGTCAGCCAAAATAACGTTAGTGGGCACCTCACACATCACATAAACCTGGAGGCCATCTTGACCTCGTTGGAGACCGTGCCGAGCCATTTCTTCGAGAACTTTTTGGCCTTCATCTGGGGTACGACAGAACGGAATCATTGGAATTACATTGGTGAGTCCCATGTCCTCTCGTACACGCCGGATGGCTCTGCACTCTAGCTCAAAGGCGTCCCGATACGATCCTTCGTAGTATCGAGAGGCCCCTCGCCAGCCCAGCATGGGATTCTCTTCGTGCGGCTCAAACGGCTGTCCGCCCAAAAGATTGGCGTACTCGTTGCTTTTGAAATCCGACATTCGCACGATCACGGGCTTCGGATAGAAGGCTGCCGCAATGGTGCCGATGCCGTGGGCCAGCTTATCCATGAAGAAGTCGGGTTTGTAGGGATAGTGGGTGGTTAGGGTTGCGATCTCATCCTTCACCAGCGGATCCTCTAGCTGATCAAAGTGAATCAATGCCAGCGGATGCACCTTAATCTGATTGGCAATAATGAATTCTAGACGGGCCAAACCCACGCCATCACAGGGAATAGACGCTAACCCAAAGGCAGTTTCCGGATTGGCTATATTCATCAAGATTTGAGTCCGGGTGCGGGGCAAATCGGCCAGCGGTGTTTCCTGCTTCTCAAAGGACAACTGCCCTGCATAGACATTGCCGCCTTCACCTTCAGCACAGGAGACCGTGACCACCTGCCCCGTAGACAGTTTTGTGGTCGCATGGTTACAGCCCACAATGGCTGGAATGCCCAGCTCACGGGCAATGATCGCAGCGTGGCAGGTACGGCCCCCCTGATCGGTAACAATGGCAGCGGCCTGCTTCATAATCGGCTCCCAATCTGGATCAGTTCGGGAAGTCACCAAAACTTCCCCGGGCTTGAATAAACCGATCTGGCTGGCATCGGCAATCACCCGCACTTTGCCTTCGCCGATTCTGGCTCCGACAGCTCGACCCTGGACCAATACCTCGTCAGAATCTAGCAAGCGATAGGTAGTTAAAAGATGCTCAGCCTTCTGAGACTGCACCGTTTCCGGTCGCGCTTGGACGATGAATAGTTCACCAGTGTGACCATCCTGTGCCCACTCAATATCCATTGGGGTATCGACGCCCCGGACAGCAGAGTAATGATCTTCAATGATGCAAGCCCATCGGGCTAGGGTGAGGATCTCATCGTTGGTGAGGGCAAAGTTTTGACGATCATGCTCGGGAACTAGCACGTTTTTAGTGAGCTTACTGCCCTCTAGGTCGTAGACCATCTTGATTTCTTTGCTACCCAATCGCTTATCAAGGATGGGCTGGCAGCCCTTCAGCAGCGTTGGCTTGAACACCAGATACTCATCAGGGTTGACGGATCCTTGAACGACGTTTTCCCCCAGACCATAGGCTGCAGTGATCAAAGCGGCATTCTTGAACCCTGTTTCGGTATCGATAGAGAACATCACACCAGCGGTGGCGAGGTCAGAGCGGACCATCTGCTGCACCCCTACCGAGAGCGCAATGCTGAAGTGGTCAAACCCTTTAGTAGTTCGGTATGAGATGGCACGATCAGTGAAGAGAGAAGCAAAACATTTATGGCAGGCTTCCAGGACGCCATGAATGCCATGCACGTTGAGATAGGTTTCCTGTTGACCGGCAAAACTAGCGTCGGGGAGATCTTCTGCCGTGGCGCTAGACCGCACCGCGACATCTAGCTCGTCGTTCAGATAAGGCCCTGTGGCACAGCGATCGCATAATGCTAAGTAAGCCTGAGTAATGACCCCTTTCAAATCCTCAGGGAAAGGCGTATTCAGAATGAGCGTTCGAGCCTGTTGCCCCGCTCTTCTCAGACTCCTAACATTTTCGACATCAAGATCGGCGAATATCTCACGCAGTTGAGGCTCTAGCCCTGCCAGCTGAATGAAGGACCGATAAGCAAAGGCTGTTGTGGCAAATCCTGCGGGAACTTTTATACCTTTCTGAGAAAGCTGCTGAATCATCTCACCGAGAGATGCATTCTTTCCTCCCACGAGAGGAACGTCATCAATTCCGACTTCATCAAACCACATCAATAGTTCATGGGTTTTAGAGCTTTGGGTCTGCTGGAATTGTTGAGTTGCTTGCGCCATGATCTAGGTTCCTCTATCAATTAGGTCCTGTCAGAGATGGAGAGTTCTACTTAACTCCATCTACTTTTGTTGTAGGCCACTAAATTGAGGAACTTGTGAGGGAGAACGGCTTGAATCGTTTGGCATCAAACCATTTCGGTAGTGCAAGAGCAGCATGAAATAATCAATCGGAAGTCTCTAAAAATTTATTCAAAAGTGCACATAGGAAAACCTAAAATCTGACAAGCAGACTTCCATTAAAATCTGGAATAGAATCAATGCATATCCCTTTCTATAGATGAGGTTTTAGCGTTAATTTCTCTTCATCAAAGATGGTCAATGTTTCGGTTTGCCATCTCTTGATTTTTGTCACGAGTCCTACAGCCTGTTCATTTCGTAAGTCATCGACGTACCCAGCTCTATGATGCCTAGCTTCCTTTGCACTGTCGAAGGGGCCGAAATAGTAAGTGCATTTGGGCGTTTGGGTTTCAATTTCCAGCCACCAGAGCGTATCTTTTTTGCTAGAGCGAAACAAAAACATTTAAGTCATCCTTGATAGCTCAGAATCTGTCTTTGAAAAGTGCAGAAAAGAAAGCTGCTCCATACTACTGATAGCTGCATTCAATCCAACAGAAGAATCCGTTACAAATTTCATGATGAAGAGTTATGCATCTATACTGAGCTTTTATCGATAGGGTTTCAGCATTTACACTAACGAGTGAGAGCAGCTATTGACTTACGGAAAGTGAGGGTTTTAGATCGACGCTAAGCGATCGCAACTAATTCTCGCCGTCAAAATAGCCGTTGCGATCTCATAGGTATGAACCTCTAGTTCAGCATCAAAGTCAGCTTCGAATACAACTTGATGTCCAGGCAAGACAGTCCGCTCAAAAAAGGTGTCAGAGACATTTGCAATTCGGACAATCTGAAACTGCCGTGTATGGTTGATATAGCGACACACTGTTTTCGTAGCTTGCTTCATTCCACCCGAATAACTTGCGGTCTTTGAAGTCAGTAGAGATATCACTGCGACTTGCTCCATTGGCGATTGAGCGCTTCTGCAGTCCTTCACATCTTGCCTGAAGCCAGCTCCTCACGGATACAGGAGAGACTAACCGATAAATCTGTGGAAGCTGTGAAGGAGAATGTATTCTTCGCCATCCACTCGGCAAAAAAATAGGAGAACGGTAAGCAGTCTCAACTCTATGCAGTCCAATCCAGCAGTGTAGATATCTGGTCCGGCAACTGCAGAGGGTCGAAGGGTTTAGAGATTGTGGCCTTCACTCCCAAGTCCTGATACCGCCCTTGATCGGCGGCCTGAACCTTTGCCGTCAGTAAAATAACAGGGATAGACTGTGTAGCTGGATTCGCCTGTAGCTTCTTAAATGTGGTTAACCCATCTATGTCAGGCATCATCACATCCAAAAGAATGGCGTCGGGCTGTTTTTGCTCAGCCATGTCTAACCCTTCTAAGCCAGAGTTGGCTGTCACCACTTGCCAGCCACTAATTGTTTCAAGAGCAATTTGGATGATCTCTTGGATATAGCGTTCGTCATCAATCACCAGGACTCGTTTGGTAGACATGGAATCACTCACTCACTGACGCTGAAGAAGACTCAGGAATCGTAAAGTAGAAGGTGCTGCCTTGCCCAAACTGACTCTCGACCCAGATTTGCCCGCAGTGTTGCTGCACAACACTGCGGCAGATTGCTAAACCTAAACCTGTCCCTTCGTAGTTACGGGTGTCTGAGGAATCGGCCTGCTGAAACCGTTCAAAAACTAGGTCTATTTTGTCTTCGGGAATCCCTCGGCCCTGATCTTTAACACTGAAGCGAACCCAAGATTGATCGCCCGCTCGTTGCGGTTCTATACGCTTGGCGTTTAGCCAAACGGTACTCCCCGCCTCTGAAAATTTGATGGCGTTACTCAGTAAGTTCGTGAAGGTTTGCAGAATGCGGTCTGGGTCGGCCCAAAGATCAACCGTCAGAGGAGTCACAGACAAGGAAATACCCATGCTGTCAGCCATCCCTTGCATAGTGTTGGCGGCTTGAGTCATCAACTCGGCAGCATTATAGATCTGGAAAGCCATTCTCACATGTCCTGACTCGATCCGTTCCACGTCAAGGATGTCGTTAATCAATCGCACCAAACGATTGGTGCTTTCTGCTGCAATCTTGAGCAACCGCTGACTCTTCTCCGGTTGAGTACTGAGCATCCCGCTCGCCATCATCTGCAGTGAACCGTGAATGGAGGTCAGGGGGGTACGCAGCTCGTGACTGACGATAGAGATAAACTCATCCTTCAATCGCTCCATCACCTGACGATCGCTAATATCTCTAAAGGTGATCACAGCGCCGACAATCTCTCCTCGTTCCTGAATGGGGGTCGCGAGGTACTCTACAGGGAAACAGGACTGATTTTTATGGCAAAAGGTTGCGTTCTGGATGGTCTCAATGGTTCCCGTTTTCATTGAGGCATAAACCGAAGCTAAAGCATCCGGTACATGGGTGTCGGGTAACAACCGCTCAATGGGCTGATCAATCAAGTTAGCAGCAGCGTATCCTAGGTAGCGTTCTGCGGCGGCATTGACGAAGGTGAACTGGCCCTGCCGGTTCAAGCCGCAAAGTCCTTCATCAATGGCATTAAGAATGAGTTCATTTTGATGACTCAACTGCTCTAGATTTTCCTGGTCCTGCTTCCGCTGCGAAATATCGCGCAGGATAACGGTGTAAATCGTTTCTGATTCCAGTTCAAGTTTAGAAATTGAGGCTTCAGCAGGGAACTCGCTACCGTCCTGGCGACGACCATAGACTTCCCGTCGCTCCCCCATTTCTCGGGATGGCTGGGAAGACAGACTATACTTCTCAACCTGCTGACGATGGTTCTGAGCCGACTGGAAGGGCAGCAGCAGATCGAGGGACTGACCGAGGATATCGATTGCGGCATAGCCAAACGTTCGCTCAGCGCCTTGGTTGAAAAGGGTAATATTTTGCTCAGCATCAATGGAAATGATGGCATCATCAGCAATTTCGAGAATGCCTGCAAAGCGGTCTTGGGAGACCTGCAGCGCTTTTTCGGCTTCGCGACGCTCTATGAGTTCTAGGTTGAGCTGCTGATTGACGCTGATCAGTTCGGTGGTGCGTTCTGTGACTTTGCTTTCGAGATTTTTACGAGCTTCCTGAAGAACGACTTCCACTTGCTCACGTTCGGTCAGCTCAGTCTGCAGTTGTTGGTAGAGTTCAGACTGCTGGATTGCGATCGCAAGTTGAGTCGCCAGTCGAGTGAGCAGGTTAATATCTTGCTGCTGCCACTGTCGGGGAGAAGAACAATGGTGAGCAACCAACAGCCCCCAGAGCTGATCCCCTTGCAGAATCGGAACGACAAGGTTGGCCTGGACTTGAAACTGATCGAGTAGCTCCACCAGGCAGGGAGACAAACCAGCCTGATGAATGTCTTCAATACTGAAAATTCGTCCCTTTCGATAGGGTTCAACGTAGGTTTTGGCAAAGCAAGGATCATGAATTTGCATCCCTAGCGCTGACATCCAAGTCTGCGACCCCAGGGACTCAACGAGAACCTTGCCGTTCCAATTAGGCTCAAACCGAAAAATCAAGACGCGATCTGTGTCTAAGACCCGCTGCACCTCAGTGACGGTCGTGTTGAGAACTTCATTCAAGTCCAGGGACTGACGGATATGTGCTGCAATCTCACTTAAAAGTTGTTCATACCTGACCTGCTGTTGAAGGGCGATTTCACTTTGACGACGTTCGGTAATATCAATGCCGGTCCCAATGATATATTCCACATCGTTTTGCGTGTCAAGCAACATCGTATTTGACCAGGCAATCAAATGCCGCTGCCCCGTTTTACTCACCCAATAATTCTCATTTCGGCTAGCATATTTCTTGTTTTCCAGCTCTGTAAAGACGGCTTTGACCGACTCACGTTCTTCAGGAACTAACAGCACATCCCAAACGGCTTTACCTTCCACCTCAACAAAGGAATAGCCCGTTGTTTTCTCGCAGGCCCGATTGAATTGAACAATCCGTCCTTGCCGATCTAAAACCACAAGCAAGGCATCCATGGTTTCCAAGACCGCTTCCTGGAGGTTAAGTGAAATAGAAGCAGCCATCTCATTAACCTCCCTTTGTTGTAGTCAGGGGCTGAACAGAATGTACTTGCCCCCAGCCTCTCGCCTTTGCGGTCTCTGCGATGCAAAAGAGACGCTGCAGCTCAGTCCCCTGATCAGGATACTGGGCATGATCAGGATACTGGGCAATACCAGCACTACAGGTAATCTGCAGCGGGGTGTGATCAGGCGCATTAAAAGTCCTGTGGTCAATGAGGGTCATGAGAGCATGAAACCACTGGCGACCCTCTGTTTTTGTCAGACCCCGCAGTCCCACAACAAAATGTGTTCCGCTTTTGCGAACCACTACATCTCCAGCAGCCTTAGACTGCAGGATGCATTGAGTCACATGTTTTAGAATCTGATCACCCGTCTCGAAACCAAAGCAATCATTGATCTGTTGAATTCGCTCAACCTCTAGCATAATCAGACATAGCGGTTGATGCTTCACTTCGTTCAATAGATTTTCTAGGGTTTGTATAGACTCTTTTCGATTCAGCACTTGAGTCACAGGGTCAGTCTCAGAGATCTGTTGCTGCAGTCTAGAGCGCTCTAGACGATTGAGAATGCGGACCACCAGCTCTGGCCCCACAATGGGCTTACTGACAAAATCATCGGCTCCCACAACATAAACCTGGTTAACCGTCTCAGGCTCAGTGTGAGCGGTCAAAAAGATGATGGGTAACTGCTCCCACTGCGGATCGTTTCGTACCACTTTGCACAGGTCTACCCCGCTAATTTGAGGCATTTCAACGTCTAGAACTAAAAGATCTGGGGAGCAAGCGGTCAGGGTCTCCCAAAATTGACTAGGATCTTTCAGCGTCGTTACAGCAAGCCCCCAAGGTTTGAGGAGCGCAGCCACAGCCTCCAGAATTTTAGGATCATCATCTACAATCATGACTTGAGCTTCAATCAGCCCCGCTGACTGGAGTGTATGTTCGACCCGATCCCACACTTGCTCTGTGGGAAGCGATTTTGATAGGTAGGCCTGCCCTCCCAGACGGGCGGCTGTAATGCGATCAGAGAAGCTCTCTTCTGAAGTGAAAATCAAGACGGGCACCGGGGGGCTTTGTTGAGAGAGCGTTAGGAGAAAGGCTGAGCTTTGTGCTTCGCTTTCAGCCGCCGCAGGTTCATAGAGGACTAGACTCGGATGCTGCCGCTGAATTTGATCTCTCGCTAATGTGATACTCGTAGCGGTCTGACAGCGAATTTGCCGCTGTTGGGCTTCATTGGTTAAGGACTTAAGGGAGATGAGATCGCAATCGACAATCAAAACAACGGACTGCTCATCGCTCTTCATCGGAGCAACCTGCGGGTGATGATCTGCACAGTCAACTTCCTGGCGGAGCGCAGCAACATCTTGCTGCAACTGAAGCACTTGAGTCTTAGTAAGAGCTGTATCAGCCTTCAATAGACGCTCAATATTGCGAGCAACCCGAGATCCTTCTGGAAGACCAAAGGTTCCCAACCCTCCCGCAAGTGTGTGAGCTTCCTGCCGAGCTTTTTGGTGTAGCTGGGGATTAAGGGAGCCGTGATCTAGAGCAGTAGCAGCCTCTTCTAGAACCCCCACCTGCTTGCTGACGCGGGGCTGAAACTTAACCCAGATGTCGGCAATGGCGTTTAAGGTCTGCTGGTGAACTGGAGTTTCGGCAACAGGTACCGTTTGGGATTTTGCCAAATCTGCTAGGGGCTTCAAACGATACCCAATCCCGTAAACGGTCTCAATCAAATCAGTGGGCGCACCGGCTGCTTTCAACTTTTGCCGCAGCCCCTTGATGTGGGTTCTCACTGCATCTTCGCCAGGGATATCTTCGTAGGCCCATAGATGTTCTAGGACCATACCGCAGCTAAAGACCCGGCGATTATTCCGCATTAACAGTTCTAAAAGTCCATATTCCTTGGGCGTCAACTGCAGAAGAGAGTCGTTATAGCGGACTTCACAAGCTTTAGGATCCAGCCTCACCGCTTCCCATTCCAGGATAGGAAGAATTGTTTGTTCCCCTCGACGCAGGAGCGCACGCACGCGAGCTGCAAGTTCTTCAGGATCGAAGGGCTTGACGACGTAATCGTCGGCTCCGGCATCGAGACCCACCGCTTTGTCGTGGCCGTTGTCTTTGCCAGTGAGGAGCAGGATGGGGGTTCTGTGACCTTGCGATCTCAACTGACGACATAGACTCACACCATCTAACCCCGGCAGCATCACATCTGACAGAATCAGGTCATACTCAAACGCCTCCACCAGATCGGCAGCCGTATGACCATCGGCGGTCAGTTCAACCGCATAGTTCTGATCTGTAAACAAGGTTTTCAGAGCTTCAGCGGTTAACGCATCATCCTCGACAATTAGAATTCTCACAGGAGGTCTCCATCGCTGCTGGGGTAATAGATTCAAGCTTGATCTTTCAGATTACCCATAAAACGTTTTACCAACAGTCCAGAGATCCTTAAATCTTGGTCTTTCATGGCTTGGTCATCAGGTAGATTTCAAAATAAGCCAGGAAGTTGAGGATCTTGTGAGGAGCATCAAGCCTGAATAGCCTTCATAAAGTCCTCAGATGATCAGCCTACAGTCAAGGTAGAGACTCAATGTACTCTGCGAAAGGAGATGAGACAATGCAACTCAAATATCGAGGTGTCACCTACGACTACACACCTCCAGACGTCAACTATGGCAAGCAAAAGGAAGCAGGTAAATATCGAGGCGTAGCATTCCCACGCCATATCCTCCATGAGTTCCCAGTAACCAAACCTGAGGCTGACCTAACCTATCGGGGTGTTGAGTATCGCACGGCAGGTCAAAAGCAGCCCGCAGCGGCTGGATGTAAGTCCGCCACCGATGAAGCCCGCTGGTTGATGATGAACCATCATCGAGCCATTAAGCAGCGCCAGCAAAGCATGTTAGGTCGTTTGACGGCTGACATTCACATGGTGGCTGACCCCACCCAATACTGGAATCACATTCAAGGGAAAGTCCATCCCAGCTTTCGAGCCACCTACGATCGCAGCGCTGCAGCCATGAGCTAGCCTGCGCGAAGTCACAGATAGAAGAGTTAACAAATAGGAGGTCTTAGTCATGGGAAATCCAGTTCTGAGGCTGATGAAGACGGTATGGGTGTATCTGAATCAGCCTCTTTTTCAAGATGAAACCGTCATGAATCCATTCAAATTCTCTAAAACTTATAGCAAACAGCTATTAGAGCGTTGTTTTACGAAAGAGCACGAGGCAGAGAAACAGCGAATCTTCTTAGAGCGCTGCTGGAGTCGGTCGTGCAAGACTTTGTGATGTTTAGAATGCTAAAACAAACAAAATGAGAAATTGGACCCGCACAGGTGCTTTCTGGTTTTTGCTGACAAGTGCTTTAGCATTGCTGCTAGTCTTGAGCATAGGAACACTCACGCCTGCCGTTGCTGCCGTCACTCTGACCCGAGAAAGTCAAGGCCAGATGCTTTATCAGTCACAGCAAACACTGCGGGATCAGCAAGGGTATTCTTGGGAGGTCGTTGTCTCAAAACACACAGGTTTTGCCAGTCCACCTACAATATCTTTGCAGCTTGCAGGACCCACTGATAGAGTGAGTGTCGATCATGAACAACCACTCACCCTCATCCCGTCTCATGGAAACACTCTAGAGGCAGTCAGCGTTCCAGAATCACTGTACATAGATCGCCCTCTAGCCCCAAATATTAATCAGTATGACCTCAAGCCAATTGTGTCTGAGTTGAATGGGCCTCTAGAGCTTTCGATAGCTGCCGAATGGCCTTCGGCAATCTCAACTGAAGATGAGAAGACAGTCAAGCTGACGATTCCGGCTCTGGTCATTCAAGAATGGCAGACAGTGGCCACCTGTGCCGATATTCTTTGTACAGGAAGTTGAGTCAGTTATGAACTTTAAGTTCGCGGTTAATGTGGTCGGTTCAGAGCTTCAAAACCGGACACAATATCGAGCAATTCTTCAGTAATCTTGGTCTGACGTTGTTGCTGAAAGATGGCCTGCAGCTCAGTGAGATGCTCTGTAATATTGTTCTGAGCTAACTGCATTGATGTGAGGCGACTAGCATTTTCGCTGGCAAGCGATTCAGCACAGGCACGGTAAAGGGTGACAAAGAAGTGCTGCCGAAATAACGCCGAGAAAAGCTGCTCTCGACTTTGAGACACCATTGGACGACAGCGAGAGGACCAGGGACGCTGCGATCCTCGAATCGAGAGTGGAAAAATCTGCCGTTGGCGAGGGGTAGAGGTTGCGCCTTTCGCGGCTCGGTTATGGAACACCCAAATTTGATCTACCTGTTGTGCGGTTCGCCACTGTTCGAGCTGCAGAACAATGGTTTGTATCTTAGCCGTAATCCCCTCTACGGAAGCGGGGACAGATAGACATCGTTCGATAGGGAAGCCTTGTTCTTGGATGCGATCGCAAACCCGTGATCCCATCCCCAACAAAAGCGGCTCCTTCATCTGTGAAGAAATTCGATTCAACTCATGAATGACATATTGAGCTAACTGTTCATTGAAGCGACCACACATCCCCTGATCTGAGCCAAAAATGACCGCCCCTAGACGACGGTGAACCGATGGCCGTAACTCAGCTAAGGCTTCAGGGTAGTTAATCAGAAAAATCTGCCGTCCCATTCTGAGCGTATGGCTATATTGCTTCAGGGCGATAGCTGCCTGTTCATACTGGCGAATATTGACAGCAGCAAGCGCTTTCATGGTCTTAGCAACAGTTTGCAACTCTTGGGTGCTGGCGATTTGACGCTTCAGGGCTTCGGCGGTTTTCATAGTTCCTACTCCCCTTTATTCCGACCAATTTGATAAGTTCGCTGCGATGCACTGCAGAAGAGAATTGCGATCGTCTTCACTCAGCTTAGTCCCACTCTGAATCCGATCGCAGATCTCCGGTAACTCTCGCTGCACAGCCTGACCGACCTGATCCTCTACCTCAGATACTTGATCGAGGGGGACTGTATCAAATAACCCTTGAGTCACCGCCAACAGCACGGCAATTTGCCCCTCAACCGACAGAGGCTGATACTGTCGCTGCTGCAAAACTTCTCGAACCCGACGACCGCGATCTAAAGACTGGAGGGTTGACGCTTCCAGACGAGTCCCAAACCGAGCAAAGGATTCTAACTCTTCAAACTGTGAATAGGAGAGGCGTAAATCACCCGCAACGCTTCGATAAGCCGGGAGCTGAGCTTTTCCTCCTACACGGGAAACAGATTTCCCCACATCCACGGCGGGGAATATCCCCTTTTGAAACAGATCGGGCGTCAGATAGATTTGCCCGTCGGTAATTGAGACCAGGTTCGTCGGAATATAGGCCGATAGATTTTGGGCCTCCGTTTCGATAATGGGTAGGGCGGTTAAAGAGCCACCGCCTAAATCAGGGTGCAGATGAGTGGCCCGCTCTAATAACCGAGCATGAATATAGAAAATATCGCCAGGGAAGGCTTCACGACCAGGCGGGCGGCGCAGCAGCAGCGACAGTTCACGATAGGCACGGGCATGTTGAATCAGATCGTCGTAGATGATCAACACGTCTCGCCCCTGTTCCATGAAGTACTCTGCCATTGTGGTGGCGGCGTAGGGGGTAATGTATTGCAGGCCGGGTGTCGCTTCGCCTCCAGCCACTACTACGATGCAGTAGTCCATTGCATTGCGATCTCGTAATTCCGCAATTAACTTAGCTACGGCAGAACTGCGCTGGCCGATGGCGCAATAGATACAGATGATGTCCTTGCCCTTCTGGTTGAGGATCGTATCGATGGCAATGGCTGTTTTACCCGTTTGGCGATCGCCTAAAATCAGTTCCCGCTGTCCCCGACCAATGGGAATCAGCGCATCAATCACCTTAATCCCCGTCTGCAGCGGTACCGTCACCGGAGCACGATCCATAATTGCTGGAGCTTCCCGTTCAACGGCGCGACGCTCAAACGTCCTCACTATCCCTCGGTGATCGAGGGGGCGTCCGGTCGCATCCACTACGCGACCTAAAAACGCTTCTCCCACTGGTACGTCTAAGACCCGCCCAGTGCGCTGAACTT
Organism: Acaryochloris thomasi RCC1774; assembly: GCF_003231495.1. Lineage (NCBI taxonomy): Bacteria > Bacillati > Cyanobacteriota > Cyanophyceae > Acaryochloridales > Acaryochloridaceae > Acaryochloris > Acaryochloris thomasi. The sequence continues at coordinate 31,340 of NZ_PQWO01000025.1, read as the reverse complement.
CGCATCCCGCCTTCAAAGAACGGCTATCATCGAGCAAAATTAGGCCCACTTCCTCTGGATCGAGGTTGAAGGCAATGCCCATGCGATCTCCAGGAAATTTCACCAGCTCCTCGGATTGAACATGGGTCAGCCCCGTCGCCCGCGCAATACCGTGGCCCAAACTGGTTACCGTCCCTACTTCCTGACTTCGCAATTCAAAGGGATACTGACCTTCAACCTGCTCAAAGGCTGCAAAAACGTCCTCCAAAACCGGCTTCAAAATATCAAGCTCGGGCGTCGCCATTATTTATCCGTCCTCCGCTAATGCGGTACTATCCAAAACCCGTGCTAAATTCTCTTCTAGGCGCTCAAGGTAGTGCGCTAGGTTCCAAGCCAGCTTGTATCCCGGAATCTTCAGTTCAATCCCACACATCAGATCGGGAACGATTACAAACTGGCCCATGCCAAGACCTACCAGAGTCGTGGTCTGCACATACAATGCTTCCAGTACCCTGGCTTGGTCTACAGCCGAAATCGGGAATGTACTCTGAATAACCAGTTCTTGAGCATTTGAGGTTGATAAGGCCGCCTCTAGCGTCTCTTGTTCCTGCACGGTGAGGTGACTCAAATGAACGATAAAAGCTTCGACTATCTGCAGCTCTAAATTCGTGTTCGCCAAGTCTCGAAGCACGCCGCGCACCGTTGTCGCCACCTGCTGCCCCGCCCGCTGCCTGAGTGCCCCCAAAAACACCTGCTTCTCGCACTCGACCGCCGCAGTCCATGTAGCATGGATGCTATCCACATCTTCCCGTGCGTTCTGCAGCAACATTTGTCGATGCTCATCCGCATCCAGTTGGGCCTGCGCTAGGAATTGAGCCTGCTGAGCCTCTAGATCACGCTGCATTTGGCGATATCGTTCCGCTTCTTGTTGAGCCATTTCCTCTTTGGCTGCAGCCTCCTGTAGCTGCATTGCAATGCGGTGCTCTCGCTGTTTCATCACGCGGGTAATCGGAACATAGAGGAACCGCTTCAGCAATGCCACCAAAATCAGAAAATTGATGATTTGGGCAAAGGTGGTTAAGGGATCGATTAGCATTTCCTACCCTCCCCCCGCCGTAATGGCCTGCTCTACGACGTAGGCCCAAAAGGGATTGGCAAAAATCAAAATTAGCGTAATTACAAAGCAGTAAATGGCTGTTGATTCCACCAGCGCCATGCCGACAAACAGCACCCGCGTGATGGTATTAGCTTCATCGGGCTGTTGAGCAATGGCGCTGAGCGCTTGGGATAACGCTCGCCCCTCTCCCAAGGCAGGACCAATGGAACCAATGGCTATAGTGAATCCTGACATCACAATCGAAGCCATCCCGATTAAGGCAATATTATCCATGGGTTTCCTCACTGATAGTCGGATGTTGTTTCTTGTCTACCTGGCTCGCTGCCGCGATAAACACCATTGCCAGAATGGCGAAAATATAGGCTTGAATCAATCCGGTTAATAACCCCAGCATTTGCATGACCACGGGGAATAGCAACGGAGCCACGGACAGCAGAATAGCGACAATCATGGTGCCACTCATGACATTGCCGAACAGGCGAACCGCAAGGGCTACAATTCGCGAGAAGTCTCCAATGATATTAAAGGGCAGCATTACCGGACTCGGCTGTAGATATTGCTGCAGATAGCCCCAAACTCCTTTTTTCTTGATCCCATAGAGGGGGACGGCACAGAAAACACAGAGCGCCAATGCCGTTGTGGTCGAGAGAGACCCTGTCGGAGGCTGATAGCCCGGAACCACGCTGAACAGATTTGAAAACGCAATAAAAATAAAGAGCGTCCCTACAAAGGGTAGATAAGGTCCAGGCGGTTGCTCGCTAATTTCCTGGATCTGGTTGCTAATCCCCAGAACGATAACCTCTAGAAGGTTCTGCCCTCGTGATATCTGCGTCGAGTTTGAGAGCTGACGAGTGATGAGCCAAGAACCCATCACCAGCAGTCCCATGACCAGCCAAGTGAAAAGCAGCGTGGCATTGAGAGAGAATGCTCCCCATTGCCAGATGATAATTTGATCAGGGGTGAGATTCATTTTTTAGCCTCCTCTTGGGTATAACGCTGCTAATCAAAAGATTCCGAGCCAGGAGGAATCCTAGAAAGCAAAGCAGCAATAACGCAAGCAATTGATCGGTCGCGCCGTGCTGAAGAATGAGATGAAAGAAGCCGAGCACAGCTCCCAGACGCAGTAAGAAGCTGGTCCACATTAGTACCACAGGTTTCTTTGTGTGGGTTAGCTGTTGAATGGTGAACCACAAACCGCCGAAGTAGAGTATCCCTAAGCCTCCCCCTAACAAGAGTGCAGTGATTAATGTAGGTGAGATTTCGGTCATGCTTTAACCTCTTGTTTTTGAGGCCACTGCTTGAGTAAGGGGTATAGCAGTACTGGAGAGATGATGCAGGTTGCGATCGCAACCAAGGCCATACCAGCAAAAATTTGAGACGATACTGCCCAATCTCCTAAATCACGCCCTCTCTGCATAATCACCATCGTAATTTCTGCACGAGGAATCATACTAATTCCCAACAATGTCGCACTTGCAGCCTCGCTTCGAGTGATCAACATCAGTCCCCCAATGCCAATGAGCTTACCGAGCAGTGCTACGATCAGGAGCAGTACACTCAATCCCAGCGCAGTTTCCAGAGCCTGCAACTTAATCTGCAAGCCAATATTGACAAAGAAAAAGGGAACAAAGAATTCGTACAGCGCTCCAAAAGAGGCATCCAGTTTGACGGCTTCTGGATCACGGCTAAATGCCAGTCCGGCAAAGAATGCCCCTACAGCAACGGAAAAACCCAATAGTCCAGCTAGAGCAGCAATCATAAAACCAGTCCCCGCAACCATCAACATCGGATCGGGGGCTGGCTCAATCTTGCTGAAAAAATGAGTGAGTGGGTGCTCAATATAGCGGAAAAAGATCAAGCAGAACGTACCAAAAATCAGAACTTTTAATAGGAACGGTCCAAGCACTTCCCCGAGAAGGGGAATGAAACTTATTTCTTGACCACCATTCCAAAACGGAGCAATTGCGAACAATAAGGACATGAGAATAATCGCCGCAATGTCATCCATCTCAGCGATATCGAGGAGTAACTCTCCGTTTTTTGAGTTGAGCGCCTGGGATTCTTGCCATACGCTGAGCGAAATACCCACGCTCGTTGCCACCAGCGCAATGCTAATAAACAGACTGGGAATCAGTGATAATTTCAACAGGAAATAGGCTGTGACAAAACCAAAAGACCCGCTCAGCAGCACATCCCCCGTAAGCAGGAAGCAAGCGTGGGGTAACTGACGTAATAATCCACTGAGGTTGCTCTCTAGGCCAACTCGGAACAGTAACGAGATAATGCCTAGCTCTGCCAGAAAACCATAGACTTCTAAGACGGTGTTGGAGGTTAGAAAACCACGACTATCTAAAAGTTGTAAAACAAAGCCAAGCAACACATACCCCACTAACGGAGCTACACCGATCCGTTCCAGCCCTGCCTTGATCAAAATAGACACCACAACGGTTGTCCCAACCAGCAAGACAAGATAAAGAAGAACCGTCTCATTCATCGACCGCTCTCCTTGCTGATCCAGTACCAGGCATTGAAGCAGCCTAAACCCATCCCAATCACCAACATCATCAGAGTCCAGGAATAGCGACTAGAAATATGCCTGTCGAGCCACACACCCAGCGCAATGCCCAGCAGCGTTGGAATCGCCACCGACCACCCCACTAACCCAAACATCCCTAACCCAAACCAGACGCTCTTCTTCTGTTGACGCGCTTTGATTTTGCGGTCAACCTTACCCTCGACCTGTCTTTGAAACGCATCCTTTCTAGTTGGATTCAAATCCTCTGGGTGTTGTGGTTTGCCCATCAATGCCACTCCCTACAGCGCAGTAAAGTAACGTGCCAAACTTGCTTCTAACTGAGCGAGGGCAGACCGGGTTAATCGTTCTTGTTCATCGATTGCACGGAACTGTTGCTCAACCTGCTGTTTCAAGCAATTTAACTCTGTCCCCTGCGCTGCATTGCGAGTCGAGATCCGAACCTCTGATCCAGACTTCACTAAAATCCCTTCATCTACTGCGACAAAGGTTTCCTCGCCCTGGTCAGCAACCAGCGTCACAATGCCAGGAACCAGAATTGCTAAACAATCAATGTGGTGCGGCAACAGACAAAATGTGCCATGCTCAGCCTCTGCCGTGACTTTACTCACAGACTGGTCAATCAAAATTTCATTCGGCAGAAAGATCTGGATTTGCATGATTTCACAAAAATTTCAGAGATGAAGATAGTCCTAACTCGAAACTCATCCTTCAAAACTCATAACTCGCTACCTCCTCCATCTCGCTACCTCACCACGTTGTCTCACCTCACCAACCGTGCCAATCATGTACAACGCCTGCTCTGGTAACTCTGAAAACTCATCACTCAAGATCGCCTCACAGCCTTCTAGAGTCTCGTCAAGACTCACAAGCTTGCCCGGTATACCCGTAAATTGTTCCGTGGTGAAAAAAGGTTGGGTCAGAAATCGCTCTAATCGACGAGCACGATAAACGGTTTGGCGTTCGTTCTGGGCCAATTCCTCTAGACCCAGCATGGCGATAATGTCTTTGAGGTCTTCGTAGTCAGCTAGGTTCTTGCGGACGGCTTGGGCCACTTGATAATGGCGCTGCCCTACAACAGTGGGCGTCAACATTTTGGACCCTGACTGTAGCGGATCTACGGCAGGGTAAAGCCCCTCACTCGTGCGTCTACGAGAGAGGACAATCGAAGCTGATAGATGAGAAAAGGTATGGACAGCCGCCGGATCGGTGAGATCATCGGCAGGTACATAGACAGCCTGTACGGAAGTGATCGCTCCCCGAACTGTGCTGCAAATTCGCTCCTCTAGCTCAGCTAACTCTGTTGCCAGTGTGGGCTGATATCCAACGCGAGAAGGCAACTGTCCCATCAAGCCAGAGACCTCTGAGCCTGCTTGGATAAAACGGAAGATGTTGTCAATCATGAGCAAGACATCTTGATGAGCCTGGTCACGAAAATACTCGGCCATGGTTAGGGCTGCGTGACCCACGCGAAAGCGCGAACCTGGCGGCTCGTTCATTTGACCGAAGACCATCACGGTATTGTCGATCACCCCAGCCGCCTTCATCTCTCGGTAGAGTTCTTCCCCTTCTCGGGAGCGTTCGCCAACGCCGCAGAAAATACTGACACCGTTGTACCGGCTGACGATGTTGTGGATCATTTCGGTGATCAAAACCGTTTTCCCCACTCCAGCACCACCAAACAGTCCGGCTTTGCTGCCTCGCTCTAGGGGAGCCAAAAGATCAATGGCTTTAATCCCTGTCACTAAAATGTCGGTGCCCGTGGCCCGCTGGTCGAGGGGAATGGGGCTGGCATGGAGCGATCGCCGCTCCCCCTTTACAGGACCGTTGCCATCAATCGGTTCACCAAACACGTTAAAGACTCGACCTAAGAGATGTTCGCCCACGGGCACCTGTAGGGGTTGCCCGGTGTCGGTGACCTGCGCTCCTCTTGCCAGACCTTGGGTGGGCGTGAGGGCGATGCCTCGGATCACGTTGGCGCTGAGATAGGTGACGACTTCAATCGCAATCTGATGTTGAGTTCCTGTACGCAATAGATTGCAGAGTTCAGGTAAGGAGTCCTGAAAATAAACATCAACGACGCTGCCTCGGATCGCAATCACCTGGCCTTGGGAAGGAACCAATGGCCTCCCCTCCTTCGATACAAATTGAGTTTGGATCATTGAATTGCCGCACCTAGAGAGCAAATCGCAGGGCTTTATCCGAGAAATCTCTACTTAGGATTTATAAACCGATAACTTGAGGAACTTGTGAAGTATCTACACCTATAACCTCATAAGACTGCAGTAAGCGACATCAAAAGCTGGGAAGAACCCAAAAAGTTTGTTATCGAGACAATTACATAACTGACATTAGCCGCTTAGCAAATTCGGGGAAGCTGTTCACCACTTAGCATGTCAACAATGCGCTGAGTTCCAATTCTGCTCTTGATAGTGACACGAGCCGCTGAACTCTCTGTCACTTGACCAATAACCTGGGCCAAGGGATGATTTTGGCTGTGCAAAATGGAAAGGGCTAGATCAACAGATTTTTGCGGGATAAATGCTACAAATCGTCCTTCGTTAGCAACATATAACGGATCAAATCCAAGAATCTCACAGGCTCCCTGCACATCTTTTCGGACGGGAATGCTTGTTTCTTGGAGTGCGATTGTAACCCCTGCGGCTTCTGCAATCTCGTTCAACGCACTCGCAAGCCCCCCCCGAGTCAAATCTCGTAAACAGTGCAGCTCAACCCCAGCCTCTAATAGCTTTAGCACTACATCATTGAGCAAAGCAGAATCGCTCTCAATATTGCTTTCAAACTCTAGCCCTTCCCTAACTGCGATTACGGCAATGCCGTGGCGTCCAACGTCACCGTTGAGCAACACGACATCTCCGGGGCGTACAGACTGCGGATGGATCACTTGCTCGTGCTCAATCACACCAACGCCCGCTGTATTAATAAACAGACCGTCGCCCTTGCCTCGTTCTACAACCTTTGTGTCTCCTGTTACCACCCGTACATTAGCCTGCTGAGCGGCCTGATGCATTGATTGCACAACTTGCCAGAGCGTATCCATCGCTAGCCCCTCTTCTAGAATGAAGCTGGCGCTGAGATATAGGGGACGAGCACCCGCCATTGCTAGATCGTTGATGGTCCCGTGAACGGCCAAAGAACCAATATCACCCCCAGGGAAAAATAGGGGATGTACCACATAGGAATCGGTCGTAAAGGCGAGGCGTCCTGACGGCATCTCCAACACTGCCGAATCGTGCTGACAACGCACCTCTGGCTGGAACAATCTCATAAACATCTGCTCAATGAGCTGATGCATTAATTTGCCACCGCCCCCATGGGCCAGAAGAACATGCGGGTATTGCTCAATGGGAATCGGACAAGACAGCGAACCCGTTTGCATCAGCTACATCGATTAAGAACTGCATCGACATTTAAGCATGGCTCATTACACCATCATTCCCCAACCAAAAGAGGAGTGCTAACGCATTCTGAATTTGAGTTCTCAGCGTTCCTTTACGGCAGACTTTGAGCTTCAACTCGTCTTCAATGAGCATCTGAGACAACCGGAGGACAGAGGCTTGCCACATCAAAAGCGCCAGAGCATCTCTCCATTCCGCAACATGGAGACTCTTCGGAGAGAGCTTCAATCCCCAATGCATTAGAGACTGCACGGTTGGACTCCCTGCCAGAGAAATTACACAGGGCATTGGGACACCTGCGGGGCTGAGAAAGGGGGGAGATGAGATCGGTGATGGATGATCCGTCGGCTGAGACCCCGATAGCGGTTCTGTAAGAGGAGCATCCCAAGAACCGAACTCAGTCTGAGTCTGTTCGGAATGTTGGCTTGAATTAGTATTAATCATCGCAAAATCCTCCCATTCAGCAACAACTATTTGAGACTTTTTGGGCAGATAGATGCCCCTTGGACGAACTCTTGCTGAAAGACTTCGATGTTTTTCCGATCTGGTTTTCCGTGAGCAATGACTGAAATTAGATGTCGATGCAAGATTTCTTCCGTTGTCTGGCCTGTATCTATACCCTCCAAAGCTATAACCATCGGCATAGAAGCCTCGTAGGGATGGCCAAATTCATTCATTACCGCCAGGAAATCGGCCTCCAACTTAGGCTCGATGCATCCGTCAAATTTCATCCGAATCAACCATCCCTCAGGTGAATGGACAACAGTAACGTAATCCAAGGGAAGGTGATCGCGTTTAATCAAATAGTCGATCGCTTCAAGTGTGAGGCTAGCATTCGCAAAAAAGTAGAGGTACTCCATAGTAAAAGTTAGCTCCTCAAATTCATACATGGTTTAGATTGCCACACACCAACTCTAAAAAATTACTTTGAGGTTTCTATGAGGGAGAAATTATGATCTGTTACTAATCCACTGCCCTGCTTTGATCTGCTCACTGGGATGCAAAATCACCTGATCACCTGCTTTCAATCCTTCATCAACCGCAGCCTCTAAACTACTTCGCTGACCAATCACCACCTGACGCCGCTGGGCTTTCCCCTGCTCAGCCACAAACGTACACCAGTCCTGATCGCCACAACGAAACAGGGCACTCAAAGGAACTTTCAAGGCGTCTTCATCTTCCCAAACCACGATTTGAGCTTCGACCCGATAGCCATCCCCCAAAGACCGAGGTGGATTGGCAAAATTGGCAATCACATTCACACGCTGCTCATCGACCCCCAAGGCGGAAACCTCTGTGAAGGCTGACGGTTCTAAGTAGCGGACTTGGGCCTGCAGAGGTTGCTCTCCACCCCAGTGTTCAATGTTGATTGAGGCACCTGGTTTGACTTTAACTGCATCGGTGGAGAGAACATCGATTGCCAATTCCAGTTGGGTAGCATTGCCTAACTCAAGGAGCGGATCGCCTGCCTGAACAAAGCGAGCACTTTCTTCCATCACTCGGAGTACATTCCCCCCCACCGGAGCGCGAACAGCAGTGCGACGGGCTTCATCGGCAAGATTGGTCAACGTGGATTCTGTACTGGCAATTTGAGCGCGATAGACATCCTGGAGGTAGTCAGGATCTTTCTGCTCGGCCTGGAGGACAGATAGCGCTTTTCGGGCTGCGGCTACATTTGCTGCGGCAACTTCCACCTGATTCCGGGCGGCCTTTACTTCTTGTTGCCGTTGAGTCTCAGCTAGCTCTGCATCTTCTCTAACCTTACGAGATTGGGCACCGGATTTCTCAAGGTCTTGGGCGCGTTTGCGATCGCGACTTGTCTGAGCGAGGTCGGCCTGGGCTTCTTGATATTTAGCTTCGGCTTGTTGTTGGGTTGCGATCGCACCTTGAATCTGGGCTTGGGCTTGGGCCAATGCCGCCGACTTAGGGCGTTGGGTCTCTACTCCAGCCAACTGAGCGCGTAGCTCCCGCAGTCGAGCCTGCGACTCTCGCACCTTGATATTGAGGGGCAGCGGATCAATTCGAGCGATCACGGTGCCGCCTTTAATTGGGTCACCCGGATCTAGGTCAATGCGGGCTAGACGACCGGAGACAGAGGCCGCGACGGTGAAGCGATCTCGCACTCTAGTTTTACCCTCTGCATCTACTGTGACCTGGAGGGGACCGCGTTTGACTTCGCCTAAATCTACGGGGATGGGAGAGGGGCGGAAGGCCAAGGCGATGAGCGTGACGACGCCTAGACCGGCTAGCCAGTAGGGGAGGCGTTTGGGAATTTTGAATTTTGAGTTTTGAGTTGAGGAATGGTGAGATGGAGGGGGGGCGGACTGTGGGGGATCGCCATCAGAAACGGTTGGAGATGGAGGCGGCTCCGATGGGGGTGGTTGGGGGTGTCGCACTCTAGGGAGTGGAGACCGATGTTGTTGTTGAGTCATCAGTGTTTTCTCCTCATTCGCGTGTTTTGAGGACTGCAATTAAATCAAGGTGATTGAGCTGGCGGCGGATCAGCCATCCTGAACCAAGGGCCGCGATCGTAATCACGAAAAAGGCGAAGGCGTAGCTGGCGGGAGTGACGATTAACGGGAAGCGAAATAGCTCCCAGTCGTAGGCTTGGGTAATCAGGGCGGCGAGGCCGAATCCGATGCCACATCCCAGAGGGATTGCAAGGGCGGTGACGATGGCCTGTTCGCCCAGCAAGATCACAGCGATTTCTGCCTTGGTGAACCCTATGATCCGTAGGGTTGCCAGTTCACGTCCTCGTTCTGAAAGGGCAATTCGGGCCACGTTGTAGACCACGCCAAAGGCAATTACGCTGGCAAAGATAACCAGGACCGTCGTGAAGATGGTGAAGCTCTCGGCAATCGTTTTGTCGAACTCCTCAATGACTCGCTCGCGGAGAGCGACACTTGCGACGGCAGGTGTTTCTTTAAGCTCAGCATAGAGCTTGCTCAAGTGGTAAGAGTCCACCGAGAGGTAGGCTCCTGAGACGGTTTGGCCTTCTCGCATTAAGGTGTTGATCGCATGGATATCCATATAGGCTCCTAAACCGATCAGTTCGTCCACCAACCCCACCACCGGAACGGTGCGAATGGGGCGTTCTCCTTCTAAAACCTCTACCGTGAGCGGATCACCCACGTTGACGCCCAGAATTTCGGCTAACTTTGTGGTCAAGACCACGCCATTGCTCGGTAAGGGAACTGGATGCAGGTCTTGATCTAATAGACGACGCAACTCACCCTGAGGTTCGAGGCCCGTCAACCCAGTGAGATGGGTTTGATGCTGAAAGCGTAGACGCGCCGGTATGGCTCGGAAGGACTCGGCCTGCAGTACTCCTGGCAACTGCTTCAGTTCATAACGGGCGCGACCGGACAGTGGCTCATTAAAGACCAGGGTGACATCATCGCGCTGCACCTGGCGAAACTGAACTTCAACGATGTAGTTCGTGGCATCCTCAAAGTAGCGACCGATAACGAGAATAGCGACGGCTGCGGCAATGCCGATGATGGCTAAAGCAGCCTGAATCCACCGCCGTTCTAGATTGCGGACAATAATTTGACCGACGGGGGACAAGAACCGCTGCAGTCCCACTCGTTCTAGAATCGTGGCTCGATATACTGCGGGAGGCTCAGGTCGCATCGCTTCTGCGGGGGGAAGGGAGACGGCCTGTTTGACTGCTGTTAATGTCCCGAGGACCGCTGCGCCGACGCTGACTTGAATTGCGATCGCAACTACATTAAACCCCGCCCGGTACTCCAAAACTGGAAAGTGGTAGAAACGGGCATAGTTCTCAGTAATCGCAGCTCCGAACCAGACGCCTAGAGCGGTCCCTAATCCTGCCCCTAGAATCGTAATCGCCAGCACCAGCTTCACGTAGTGCAGACCTACGGCAAGATTGCTATAGCCAAAGGCTTTGAGCACAGCAATCTGATCGCGTTGAGTACTCACCAGTCGTGCCAGCACCAAGTTCAGTAAAAACGCTGCAATCCCAAGAAAGATGATGGGAAGCATCACCGCTGACGCCGCTAAACTCTCAATCTCACTGTTAATAAACTGATGCGAGATTTGGTCCTCTCGCGGGTAAGCCCCCAGGCCTCCATAGGGTTCCAAGAGTTGATCGAGCCGAAAAATCACCTCTGATTGATTGGTCCCTGGCATCAACGACAGCGCCACATCATTGAAAGCGCCATCAAGATCAAAGGCGGTCCCCAGAGCTTCGCGCCCCATCCACATCACACCAAAACGCTGATTATCAGGAAAAAGCTCCGTTCCTCGAATTTCGTAAACGTATTCGGGGGATAGGGCAACGCCCACAATACGCAACTGCTGCCATCGTTCATTGATCACTGCACCCAGTGTGTCGCCAATCTCTAGATTATTTGCTTGGGCAAATACTTCACTGACTAAGACTTGCTCCCGCTGTCCCGGCTCGATATATTGGCCTTTGCGAATAAATAAATCGTTCAAAATCGGCATCTGCTGCTCAGGGATAGCAATAAGCCGTCCCGTTGCGGGTTCCGCCAACTTTGGCACATCTAAGTTCACATCCACAACGACCCGTGTCTGCACCTGCTGTACACCGGGAATTTCTGCAATCCGAGCTGCAAGGGAATCTGGTGCTCGTTTGAGCTGCACAAACACGTCTGCAAACCGATAGCGATCGTAGTAAGTTTGCTGAGAAAGCTGTAGGGAATCATAGGCACTGAGCATGGAGACCAGACAGGCTATGCCGCAGGCTACGATCAGTGAGATCGCAACTAATTGCCCCTTCAGATGAAGAAGATCACGCAGGAGCTTTTGGTCCAGAGATGTCATTTACCACTCCAGCTCCCCTGGCGACTCCTTCTGTTCATTTCGCTGCACCGTTACGATCTCCCCACTCCGCATTGTGATTACCCTGTCAGCCATCGCTGCGATGCCAGCATTGTGTGTAATGACCGCTGTTGTGGTGCCTAAATCTTGATTGACTTGGGCGAGGGCTTCGAGGACCAGTTTGCCAGTCTGAAAGTCTAAGGCTCCCGTGGGTTCGTCACAAAGGAGGACTTGAGGGCGTTTGGCAATGGCTCTTGCGATCGCAACTCTCTGCTGCTCTCCCCCCGAAAGCTGAGCTGGGAAATGATTGATGCGATCGCCCAAATGAACCCGCTCCAGCGCCTCCCGAGGGTGCATTGGGTGGGGAGCGATATCGGTGACCAAAGCAACATTCTCGCGGGCCGTCAGGCTAGGAATCAGATTGTAGAACTGGAACACGAAGCCCACGCTCTCACGACGGAATCGGGTGAGAGTCCGATCATTTGCAGCGGTTAAATCTTGGCCGTGAAAGGTGACTTGACCACTGGAGGGAATATCAAGCCCCCCAAGGATATTCAGCAGGGTTGATTTACCACTTCCGGATGGGCCTAATAGAACAACAAATTCACCTTCATAGAGGTCCAAATCTACTGCTCTGAGAGCCTCAACCGTCACTTCGCCCATCACATAGGTCTTCGTTACACCTCTGACCTGGAAAAGACTATCGCGAGGAGCTGTGATCGTTAATTGGGTTGGGTCGCTGGGCGATTCTAAAGAGAACATGGTAGACAAAGAGCACAACGACATTGAGTTAATAGAAGAGAGCAATCGCCTCACATCTCAGCCTAAAGAAGCGAATTGAGGAACTTGTGTGGATGCTCATTAGCGATCGTGCTCCACCTCTCTAAGAGATATGCTGAGACAGCAGGAGTTAAGATCGCATCATTACAAGCATCACGGCCTGCTAAATATCCGGTCAAGACTGCATTGTTATGCCTCATACAACTTCATCTGACAATCGAGAACAGTCACCGTCCCCTTCATCCCAAGAATTTGCCAAACGGCTTTCCCTGATCGAACAGCCAAGCCTGCACGCGCTACTCTCTCAATCACCTCTGAGTAGATTAGAATTCGAGTCAGCCAGCATCCAGGCTCCTGTTCGGGATGTTGATGTTGGATGATGATATTTTGAGGCTCCTATACAGGTATGACATCCTCAGACCCTTTTCATAATCATGTCCTGACCGCATTGACGGGGCATCCACTCTTAGCAGCTCTGGGGATATTAGGAACCTTCACCCTGGCTGTATTGATTAGCCGTGCGACAGGTCGAACAAAACAGCTCACTGAGGCACTGCAAAAGGCACATGAACAGTTGCAACAAGATTCCCAAAACCGAGAGATAGAATCAGCTCTGCGGGGTTCAGAAGCAATGCTGTCGGGAATTCTTGATATTGCCAACGATGCCATTATCTCGGTGGACAAACATCAAAAGATTGCCCGCTTCAATAAAGGAGCAGAAGGCATATTTGGGTACACCGCCGATGAAGTGCTGGGTGAATCCCTCGATATCCTGATGCCGCAACGCGCCGTCTCCATCCATCGCCAGCACTTGAAAGAATTTGGAACGTCTTCTACCACTGCAAGAGCAATGGGCGATCGCAGTGAGGTCTTTGGTCGCCGCAAGGATGGCACAGAGTTTCCTGCCGAAGCTTCGATTTCTCAACTGCACCTCGGAGACCAAAAAGTCTTTACAGCGATTTTGCGCGATATTAGCGATCGCAAACGGGTAGAGACCGAACTCCAGCAGGCCAAAGAAGCGGCAGAGGTTGCCAACCGCGCCAAAAGTGGGTTCCTTGCCAACATGAGCCATGAACTGCGGACCCCCCTCAATGCCATTTTGGGCTTCTCTCAGCTCATGAATCGTGACTCTGCCCTGACTGCTGCTCAAAAAGAAAATCTCAGCATCATCAATCGCAGTGGCGGACATCTGCTGGAATTGATTAACGACATTCTAGAAATGTCCAAGATTGAAGCCGGTCGAGTGACCCTCAATGAACATAGCTTTGACTTGCATGGTCTTCTTGATAACCTAACCCAGATGCTGAGCCTGCGTGCTCAAACGAAGGGGCTGAAACTGGTTTGCGATCGCAAACCCAACGTTCCTCAATATGTGCGGACAGAGGAAGGAAAGCTGCGCCAGGTTTTGATTAACCTATTGGGGAATGCGATCAAATTTACAGAAACGGGGCAAGTCACCCTCCGGGTGCGAGTGGAGCCGCAGGAATCTGAAAACGAATCTGAAAACGGTAGCCTTCAGCCTGACCTCCATTTTGAAGTTGAAGATACAGGGCCAGGAATTGATCCTGAAGAAGTCGATCAACTGTTCGCCGCGTTCGCCCAAACCGAAACGGGCCGCCAGTCGCAACAAGGGAGCGGTCTCGGTTTACCCATTAGTCGGCACTTTGTACAGTTGATGGGGGGCAGTCTGACCTTAAAAAGCACAGTGAAGCAAGGGACCACGTTTCAATTCAACGTCCGAGTTCATCTGGCGGGTGCAGCAGAGAGCCAACCCCAACCCACCCCTCGGCGAGTCATTAAGCTAGCCCCAGACCAACCCGTCTACCGAATCTTAATCGTTGAAGATCGACTAGAGAACCGAAAGCTGATGGTTAGGCTTATAAAGCCACTTGGATTTGAGGTAAAGGAAGCCGAAAATGGACATATCGCCATCGACCTATGGAATAGTTGGCAGCCGCATCTGATTTGGATGGATATGCGAATGCCCGTGATGGATGGTTACGAAGCCACTCAACAGATCAAGGCTCAGATGAAAGAGCAAGATACCGTGATTATTGCCCTCACGGCCAGCGCCCTAGACCAAGACAGAGAACAAATCCTGGCGGCAGGGTGTGACGACCTTGTCCACAAACCCTTTCTAGAAAGCACCATCTTCGAGAAAATGGCAGAGTACCTCGGGGTCCGTTACGTCTATAAAGACAGTCCTCAACCCTCAACACCTAGTCCTTCTGAGGTGACAGCCACCGATATCAGGGTGATGTCAACCGACTGGATCGCAGAACTCCAGCAAGCAGCAGTCAGTGCGAGAGCCAAGAAAATGGAGTCACTGATTGAGCAAATTCCTGCAGAACACGCCATACTAGCCAAGGGACTAACGGATCTCGTCAATTGCTTTGATTTTGAAAAGATCCTAACGCTCACCCAGCAGTAACGCTCAACGCTTTCCGAAACTTACGTTTAGTAAGTTGTATATATGACGCCCCCTAATATCGACGAAAACAAAGGCGACATTCTGATCGTAGATGACACCCCAGAGAACCTGCGGCTGTTGTCTAAAACCCTCACAGAGCAGGGCTATGAAGTCCGAGCTGTGAAGAACGGTGCGATGGCTCTATCGGCAGTCCAAATGGACCCGCCGGATTTGGTATTGCTCGATATTAGAATGCCAGAGATGAATGGCTACGAAGTCTGTCAGCAGCTCAAGGCTAATGTCAAAACCTACGATATTCCAGTTATCTTCCTCAGCGCCCTGGACGATACTCTCGATAAGGTCACAGCGTTTGAAGTAGGAGGTGTGGACTACATCACCAAGCCCTTCCAAACCGAGGAAGTTATCGTTCGGGTTGAGAATCAACTGACCATCACTCGACTCCGTGAAAAGTTGGTTGCCCAAAACGAAGAGCTGCTGCATTCTAATCGACAGCTCGAACAATTTGCCTATGTGGTTTCTCATGATTTGCAGCAACCCTTACAGGTCATCCTTGGCTTTGCCAAGCTACTGGGATTCAAGTTTGAGCAGAATCTAGGTAACGAAGGACTAGAGTTTGTAGCTCGAATCACCACTGCATCAACGCAGATGAAAGACCTCATTGAAGATCTGCTCACCTACAGTCGCATTGGAGCCGAACCCAAGCCATTAGAACCGACAGACTGCGAGACGTTATTGGCCCAAGTGTTGGCAAATATGCAGATCGCCATCGACCAACAGGGGGCAACCATCACCCATGATCCGCTGCCTACGGTGATGGCAGATGCAGTCCTGCTTGCAGTACTGTTCCAAAACTTGATCGACAATGCCATCAAGTTTCACCGTCCAGAAGAACCGATCCAGGTCAGAATTTCGGCGGAGTATCGTCCAGATGAATGGCTGTTTGGCGTTCACGATAACGGGATTGGGATCGATTCAACTCAATCCGAGCAAATTTTCAAAGCCTTTCAACGAATTCATTCTCAACAGGAATACCCTGGCACAGGGATTGGCCTCGAACCTGCAAAAAGGTCGTTGAGCATCATGGGGGACAAATTTGGGTTGTGTCTGAACCCAGTGTGGGCACAGCGTTTTACTTTACTCTACCAGACAGAAATAACAAAGGGGAAAGCTGATCGAGGCGGGTGAACGTTCCCAGAACGATTCAGTTATTGACGAAAATACTGCTCACACAAAAAGCTGAACACTCTTTCGGTCGCGCTGAATCCCACTCGATTTATCCGTGGGAGTACGTCAAAAAATTCAATCACCTTCACCCCCTATCTCCCCAACTCGAAACTCATCTTTCAAGACTCAAAATCCCCCCTCTATCTCCCTAATTCTCCACCAGCCACATCCTCACAAGTTCATCAAAGTCTTTCTCTACGATCAAAGTAGAGCGAGGGTAATCCCTACAGTTGCAACGTAGTAGTGTTTGCTCAAACTGCAGTTGGGATATCCCCGTGATGTCGTTGAACACTAGGAGAGGAGATTATGTCTATTGTTCGTCGTGATCCGTTCCGTGGTCTTGAACGCTGGCAGCCCTTTGGCTGGGAACCTTTCCATGAGATGGAAACCCTACGGCGCGAGATGGATCGGATGTTTGAGCGGTGGATGCCAGATGCTGCAGGGGAAGATGGCCTCGCCTTTATCCCCTCAGTAGAGATGGATGAAACCGACACAGAAGTTCATCTTAAGCTCGAAGTCCCTGGTCTAGATGCCAAAGACCTCAATGTCGAAGTTACAGAAAATGCCGTTTCAGTAAAGGGAGAACGGAAGACTGAATCTGAGACTGAGTCTGAAGGTACCGTTCGCTCTGAGTTCCACTATGGCAAGTTTGAGCGGGTGATTCCTATGCCCAGCCGCATTCAGCCCGATCACGTTGAAGCTGAATACAACAACGGCGTTCTCAATCTCACCTTGCCCAAGTCTGAGAAGGAGGAAAGAAAGTCCGTCAAGGTGAAAGTAAGTTAGCGGTTTATGCCGTATGAAATCGCCTAACGGCATTCTGGTTATTGCGTTATTGACTTGTAGTTGCGATCTCATCTCCGATCTGTGGGATGCGATCGCGTTACTTATTGCAGCCACAACAGAAGCCTGAGATCGACAGAACAAGAGCCAACGATTTGAACTGTTGTCCAGGCAACTGTGCCCCAACCATCAATTTGATAGGCTTTGAGCAATATTAATAGCCTCAGTGCCCTCAAATGCCGAACTTGCAGCAATTTCAATAGAGAGACTCATGGTTCAAACACCTATTCAACCCACAGATTCCCAGTCAGAATCCTTAACTGAAAGCGAGTTGAAGCAGATTAATGCTTATTGGCGAGCCTGCAACTATCTCGCCGTTGGGATGATTTACTTACGAGAAAACCCCCTGCTCAAGGAGCCACTAAAGGCTGAGCAGGTGAAGCATCGACTACTGGGACATTGGGGAGCCTCTCCCGCATTGAGTTTTACCTATATTCACTGCAATCGGCTGATCAAAAAATACGACCTCGACATGATCTTCATGGCTGGTCCAGGTCATGGAGCACCCGGTGTTTTGGGGCCGGTGTATTTGGAAGGAACCTATTCTGAAATCTATCCCGACAAAAGCGAAGACGCCGAAGGAATGCAGCGGTTCTTCAAGCAGTTCTCCTTCCCTGGCTTTATCGGGAGTCACGTAACGCCTGAAACACCAGGGTCCATTCATGAGGGCGGAGAGCTGGGCTATAGCGTTTCCCACGCCTACGGTGCAGTTTTAGACAACCCGGATTTGATTGTGACCTGTGTGGTGGGTGATGGTGAATCAGAGACAGGGCCGCTGGCGACCTCTTGGCACTCTAATAAGTTCATCAACCCGGTTCGTGATGGTGCCGTGCTCCCGGTTCTGAATCTGAACGGCTACAAGATTGCGAACCCCACGATTCTGGCCCGGATCTCCCATGAAGAGCTGGAGTGTCTGTTCAAGGGCTATGGCTACACGCCCTATTTTGTTGAGGGCAAGAATCCGGCAGAGATGCATCATAAAATGGCGGCGGTCATGGAGGAGTGCATTCTCAAGATTCGGGAAGTGCAGCAAGAAGCCCGCACCACGGGCAAGATTGAGCGCCCTCGTTGGCCGATGATTGTGCTGCGGACTCCGAAGGGCTGGACGGGACCACAAGAAGTAGACGGAAAGAAGGTCGAAGATTTTTGGAGATCGCATCAAGTCCCGATGGGTGGGATGCACGACAACCCTGATCACCTGCTTAAGCTCGAAGAATGGATGCGCGGCTACAAGCCGGAAGAGCTATTTGATGAATCTGGGGCACTGATCCCAGAGCTGAAGGCACTGGCACCGGAAGGAAATCGTCGTATGGGGTCCAACCCCCACGCCAATGGCGGCCTATTGCGGAAGGCGCTGAAGCTGCCCGACTTCAATGATCTTGCCATCGATATCGGCGACCAGCGCGGCAACGTGGAGTTTGAGAATACGAAGGCACTGGGTCTATTCATGCGGGAGATCATGCGGGACAATCCTGACAACTTCCGGTTGATGGGACCGGATGAAACCGCCTCGAATCGCCTCCAGGATGTCTATCAAGTCACCAAGAAAGTTTGGATGGCGGATATATATCCCGAAGATGAAGACGGGACCGAACTCGCCCGTGATGGCCGCGTAATGGAGATGCTCAGCGAGCATACGCTGCAGGGCTGGCTGGAAACCTACCTGCTCACCGGACGCCACGGCCTCTTTCACACCTACGAAGCCTTTGCTCACGTGGTCGATTCGATGTTTAACCAACATGCCAAATGGTTAGATATCTGCCGGAATCATGTCCCTTGGCGACGGTCAGTTTCCTCGTTAAATATTCTGCTCTCTTCGCTAGTGTGGCGACAAGACCATAATGGCTTTAGCCACCAAGATCCGGGCTATGTGGATTTGGTAACGAACAAGAGTCCAGACGTAGTGCGGGTCTACTTCCCACCGGATGCTAATTGTTTGCTGTCGGTGGCAGATCATTGCTTCCGCAGTGTGGATTACATCAATGTGATCATCTCTGACAAGCAGAATCACCTGCAGTATCTATCGATGGATGAGGCAGTTGCCCACTGCACGAAGGGAATCGGCATTTGGGACTGGGCCAGCAATGATGACTGCGGTACTGAGCCGGATGAACCGGATGTGGTGATGGCCTGTTGTGGCGATATTCCGACGATGGAGTCGCTAGCAGCAACGGCGATTTTACGAGATGAATTTCCTTGGCTCAAAGTGCGGTTTGTAAATGTGGTGGATCTATTCAAGCTGGTGTCGGAAGGGGAGCATCCCCACGGGTTATCGAATCGGGACTTTGATTCTCTATTTACAACCGACAAGCCGATTATCTTTAACTTTCATGGCTATCCCTGGCTGATTCACAAGCTTGTCTACCGTCGCTCCAACCAAGAGCGCATTCATGTGCGCGGCTACAAGGAACAGGGCAACATCAATACGCCGCTGGAGCTGGCGATTAAGAATGAGGTAGATCGTTTTAATTTGGTGATTGATGTGATCGATCGGGTGCCCAAGCTGGGTTCAGCGGCAGGTCATGCCAAGGAAAGAATGCGCAACAAGATTATCGAATGTCTGGCCTATGCCCATGAGCATGGTAAAGACCAAGATGAGATTGTAGATTGGAAGTGGCCTTACTCTGAGGGTTGTGAATAAGGCGCTCAGCTCTTTCCTCTACTGTCGATCCAAGATGTTCTAGGTGGCCTGAAGCGTTTCACTGGCCCCCCCAGCCCCCACGCTACTGGCTATGTCCTGTGGAGTCAGGGAACCCGCCCCGTCGCGAAGCGTTCCGCCAGGAATACGCAGTGGCTCCACTTCTAGGGGGAGAGTCCAAAAAAGAATGGGTTTGGTGTCCTGAGACCGGTGAGGAAAGGATTAAGTTAGAGCCACGCGATTTAAGTCTGAAGACGATACAGGGGCATGAGCGGCAATGAAGATTTTAGTCCTCAATGCAGGGTCCAGTAGCCATAAGTGTTGCCTGTACAAGATTGAAGAGTTGTTCCCAGATGCTCCACCAGCACCACTTTGGGAGGCTCAACTGGATTGGCATCGTCCAGATAATGCGGCCTTGCTTGTCAGAACTGCGGCGGGGGAGAAGCTAGAAGAGGAATTATTGTCGGTCTCTCGAGCTGACGCTCTTCTGCATCTATTAATGACACTTTGGCAGGGACGGACTCAAGTGATTCAAAACCTGCAAGAGATTGATGTTGTGGGGCATCGGGTTGTGCATGGAGGACAGAAGTACCAAGCGAGTGTGGTGACGGATGAGGTCAAGGATGAGATCGCATCCCTAATCCCCCTAGCGCCAACCCACAATGAGGCCAACCTAGAAGGCATCGAAATCATAGAGGAGCTTCTTGGCAATGTGCCTCAAATCGCTGTTTTCGATACCGCCTTTCACAGTCGCATCCCCGATATTGCCGCCACCTATCCCGGCCCCTATAACTGGATTGAGCAGGACATTCGTCGCTATGGCTTCCACGGCATTAGTCATCAGTACTGCACTCAGCGGACTGCTCAGATCCTGGGGCGAGAGGTGGAGCGATTGATCGTTTGTCACCTAGGGAATGGGGCTTCTCTGACGGCGGTAAAGAGTGGTAGGAGCATCAACACCACGATGGGATATACACCGTTAGACGGATTGATGATGGGTACGCGGTCGGGAGCGGTTGATCCTGGCATTTTGATTCACTTGATGCGCCAGGGCTATTCTGCCGATCAGCTTGATCAGATGCTCAATAAAGAATCTGGCCTCAAGGGCATTTCGGGGATCTCCCATGATATGCGCGAGATTGATGATGCGATCGCACAGGGCAACAAGCAGGCCAAACTAGCACGGGATCTCTATCTCCATCGCTTACAATCCTGCCTGGGTTCAATGTTAATGAGCTTGGGCGGTATCGATGTCATTGTCTTCACTGCAGGAATTGGAGAACATTCAGCAGGAGTACGCGCAGAAATCTGTAACGCTTTAGCGTTTTTGGGATTGAAGATTGACGCAGCTAAGAACAACAGCGACCCAGTGGATCAGGATATTGCCACTACTGAATCTAGCGTTCGCGTGCTGGTGATTCATACCCAGGAAGACTGGGCGATCGCCCAAGATTGTTGGCGCTGCCTAACTTCATATCCCTCACAAGTTCATCAAGTTCTTTCTCTATGATCGAAACGGAAGTCAGAATCAAAAAGTGAGCCTGAAGGCACAGCTCACTCTGAGTTCTACGATGGCAAGTTTGAGCGAGTCATCTCGATGCCCAGTCCCATTCAGCCTGATCATGTTGAAGCCGAATACGACAAAGGTGTTTTCAATCTCACCTTGCCGGAGGCTGACCAGGAGGAGAAGAAGTCCGTCAAGGGAGCGGTAAGTTAGCGGTTCGTGCGTAATGAACGAGCCTAGAGGCGTTCAGAGTTTCAGGATGATGTCGATCATGAGATTCATACTCATCAGTAGAGGTAGCCAGAATGAACTATCCAAAAAGAGTATCCGACTTTACCTCTGATTTTATGAATTACGGTCTGCTTTATGCGATCGCAAACAAGAGGATTCATTCACCAACCCCCTTACCCGCAGAAGAGAACTGGAGTTTCTGGAGCAAGCCTAGATCCGCTGGGCTTGAGTTTTTTGCTAGAGCTTATCCCCCAGAGTCAAAGCGGAAGGCCTATTTAGACTCCATGCTGAAGCAAGACCATGCAATCGGTATTGAATCTCATTACGATGTATCGAACGAGTTCTATGCGTTATTCCTTGATACTCAATACAAGTTCTATACTTGTGCTGAATTTAAGAGTAATCAGGATACGTTAGAAACCGCGCAAGAACACAAAGCTCGACACCTGCTTTCTCTCTTGGAATTAAACGGTAATGAGAAGCTATTAGATCTTGGGTGTGGCTGGGGTTCAATGCTGAGGTTTATTCAAGATGCGGGGCATCGTGGTGAATTATCTGGATTTACCCTATCAAAGGAACAGCTCATTTACGATCAACACAAACTAGATTTGAATGTATCCCTCACCAATTTTGTCACGGCTCTGTTCAAAGATGGCCCCTACGATCGCATCCTCTCGATCGGATCACTGGAGCATGTCAAACCCAAGGAGCTAAAAGCGGTCTATCAAAAAATCTATGATGCGCTTGTGCCAAAGGGGTTAGCCGTTCATCAGTTTTTCTCTTTTGAACGTGAACCCTACCCAGTATCTGGAATATTGATGCAGTTATTCTTCCCCGGTTCTCTATTGGTCATGCATCACCGTCATATTGAGGCTGCAGAGAGTGCGGGTTTTATGATTACCCACGACTCAGTTCATGACTACAAGCCAACTCTTAAAGCATGGTATGACCGCTTAGCTGCCAACCAAGAAAAGGCAATAGGTTTGGTCGGTCTAGAAGTCTTCAATCGGTATATGACTTTTTTCCCGATTGCCTGGTTATTCTTTCAACAGAAAGAGGCCGAGTTGCATCGAGTCGTGATGAAAAAGTAGATGGATTGCAGCTTAAGCAATTCAGGTTAGAGCAGAGATCAGGGACTTGTTGTTGCAAATATCCTGCGGTCCTCATGGCAGATCTGCTGAATAATATTGCGCCCCGACATCGCCACAATGGGGACACTCCCCCCCGGTTCAACCCACTGACCAATTTGATAAAAGTGAGCCAGTCCTGGAAGTGTCTTGGGTAGACCACCAATCATCAACGGCATCGTTCGCTTGGTGAGCAGCCATCCGCAACTTGAGCCTTGCCAGTTGCCGGTATACCGCTCATAGCTGAGCGGCGTTGCCACATCAACGCATTCAATATCTGCTTTGATACCGGGATAAATGCGCTCCAGTTGATCAATGAGAATGCTCGATTCTTGGATCTCTTCAGCAGCATAGGCTGAGCGCCCATAAATGCGCTGCCAATAGGAATTAGGCGTATTCATCATGACGATCATAACAGATTTCCCCGTAGGGGCTAGCGATGGATCGAAACAATAGTGCTTAACGCTGATTTCATACTGCTTCTCTCCTGCGATGGTGATGGGCTGATCGAGTAGGTGCGTGACCCAGTGCGGATGATCTGAACAATCACGGTTGACTCCTAATGACACCTGCAACTGAGAGTGGATCGGGAGATGCCCATCATAAAAACGCTTAGTGCAGCGCGTTGTATATCGCCCGTCTAACAGATCAAACAGGGTGTTCCGTCCATCACAGGCAGAAATGATGCGGTGCGCGAAATACTCATCATTGTTGTATAGCCGGATGCCAATGGCGCGATCTCGCTTGACTAAAATTCGTTCCACCTGAGCGCTGTAGTGAATCGTTCCCCCCAGCGCTCGGTACCGTTGCTCAATGGCACGGGCAAACACCAGCGATCCACCGAGGGGATATCCAGCATTTTTATTATGCATTGCAGCCAGCAGCGACATCCCCACAATGAGAGGAATGCTGGGCCAAGAAAACATCTGAGGAATAGCCTGTCGTAGAAATGGATCTTTGAACCGCTTGCCAAAGTCTTGAGCAGAGTATCGGCCCCACCGAATCATCGGACTTAAAAACGGCAGCGTCTTTCGGCCCAGTTTTGCCCAATCAATCGGCCCCATTAACGCTTTGGGCTGTTGCTGCAGCAAGGATAGATCAAAGTGTCTGAAGGCAAGAATATCGTTGCAGAAGGCGTGGATTAGTTCGCGATCGCAGGGTGACAGCGCGATCAGGTGCTCTCGCAGCCGATCAGGATCGCTATAAACAATCAGCGTCTTTCCCTCTGGCCCCGTCAGACGGATGAGTTCATCATGGTGTACAAATGATCGGTCCTGAATAGTGCCTAGCTCTTGCCACAGGTTGTGAAAGGGCTGTCCTGGAGCCGAGCCAAACAAGTAGTGAATGCAGCCGTCGAAGGTATATCCGTTGCGTTCCCAGGCGGTGCATAGTCCTCCCGGCTGGTTATGTAGCTCAAAGATCTCCGTGCGATAGCCATTCATTTGGGCATAGCAGCCCGCAGCGAGTCCAGCGATGCCTGCTCCAATAAAAATGATGTCAGTCGAAGAATTAGTCATAGAGAAATGACATCATCCTCTCAACTTCACAAGACTGCCTTGAAGAGTTGGCGATCACGGTTTCCCTCTCTGATCCATTGATAGGAGACTAAATTAAGAAGCAGTCCGATCGCAAATAAGAGGGCCATCAAAAAGAGTTGATAGCTGGGTACAGAGACCAATACGTCTGACACAAAATGCAGGAGATTGCTCACAGTAAAAAACACAGTGAGGCCGAAGTGGAGCTGTCGAAATCGTCTCGACGCGGTAAAGGCTATCGCCACAATAGCCAGCATGGGCAGGGCAAAGATCCCCAGCATTAACCACAGGATAGAGGACAATTCTAAATATTCATGGGTATGGGACTGGGTGACATCAATACCATGAAATAGCGGCATTAGAGCCAACTGGGTATGAAAGAGCATCCCCAACAAAAACGTCGTCCATAGAGCAATAATTTTGCCTTGGAAATTCAAGCCGGAGTGGGGTTGTGATCTCATCCTTCGTTCTCTCCTGTCTAGGGGGGCCGTTATTCTAGGACGCTTCTGCCCAATCACTTAACTTCTCAGAAGTCGGGGTAGGACGCTGTAGATGAACAGACCACTTCGGAGGATTTATTTTCAAATTTTGTCTTCGTAAGTCTTTGCGCTTACAATGCTTTTTCCGCTGAGGAACGGATGGTTGTTGAGCAGGTTTCGGTTTTGTGTTGATCATGATGTACACCTCCTGGCGTGGGGCCTGCTCTCGCTATGGGCATCAGGCGTGAGGGCTGATGTTATGGCCCGCCCCACCTAGAAGATAGGCACTAAACTTGAGGACTTTGTGAGCGTTCTGACTACAACAAGCAAGGCGTTAGAGTGGAGGCATCATGAGCTGTAGATTGGAAATTCCTGCAAAATCTTTGATGTTGTGAGTGACTAGCGGTAAGTCGTGGCGTAAAGCTGTGGCGGCAATCCAAGCATCCTGAGGGGAAATCGGTCGTCCTGCACTCTGGCGATCGCTCCGCACCTGCGCCCATTCCCGACAAAGCGGTTGATCAACCGGAATGATGAGGTAATTCGATAGGTATTGCTCTAGCTGCGAAAAGCGACGCTTGCCCCACTGACGCAGGATCGCCCACTGAAACAGTTCAGCGATGGTCATGAAAGAAAGTGCTAATTCCTGATCGCTCAGAAGTGGCAGGTAAGGATCGGCATAGTCGCTACCTTTGAAGATGAAGGAGGTGATGTCCGTGTCAATTAGGGCAAGGCTCATGGGATTTCGGCTAGATCACTGCTTGGCGCTGCTCTCGCAGAAAGGTAAGGAAATCCTCAATCGAGTCTTCTGCGGGCCAAAAGTCAGCAGCAAGATCTTTGAGGTTATGAATGGTCGTGGGAGTTTGGGTGGCGCGTAATTGCTTGAGTGAGGTGCCATGCCAAAACTGGGTGCTGAGTGCTTTGAGATCAGTTTGAGAAGTTGAGTTTAAGTCGCTTTGGATAAGAATTTGCAGCAGTTGCTGACGCTCTGTGGGTGAGAGTGACTGGATGGCAGCGACTGCGACTTCAAGTTGTGGGGTCATAGTACACCTCCATATAGGTCTAGTCTTATACTATTGGAATTTAGCAGAGATAGCCCAACGGTTGCTTTTGGCCCCTGATCGCACGGAAGGACAATTACAAAGTCTTCATGCGAAGCCTGATAACCGGTTCGGGTCAGCGGTTGCCAAGTTTTTTGCATCCAACCCAAGCGGCTTCGATCAATCCGCTGCACCCGAATTGTTATGCGGCATTTTCACTATTACTGATCTGCAATCCAACCTTGACACATTTGACAAAAAGACATGTCATCTTCTCCAGAGTTCAAAAGACTTTTCAAATCAGGATGCTCAGGTGGGATGTCGCCTTTTTCCCATTCACCTAAATATTCTATGTAAATCTGCTCACATCTTGCACACGCATGACCTTCATATTTAGCGCGACAATTGTAGCAGTAAGTGATCGTAGAGTAGGACCTTGGATCGGGTAGAACAACTGCTTCTTCACCACATACTTCGCAAGTAAAAAATGAATGATCAACTCTTTCCTTAGGATGAAGTGGTATACCCCGATCTGACATATGTTTAATGTACAAGAGGAAAGCAAGAGAGAGCGTTTGGTAGCTGTCTTGCTCAGGTATTTCTTCTATACCTGCTTCAATCATCTCTTCCCATCGAAGTTCATCAAGTTCTTCTAACTTCTCAGACAAACTTAGTCCTAGCTCTCGACTCACAAAATCATCTAAGAATCGGAATGAGACACCCAGGAATTTATTAACTGCATCTTTATTAAGAGAAGCTTCCTTATGCTCAATGTCATTTCTTGCTTGCCGTAACTCTTCCAACTCTCCGGTAAATTGATATTTAGCTTTTTTGCTATTGAATTTACATTCCGCATAACTATCCAGCGGAATATTCACTTCATTTACCAATCGCCCGATTGCTTCAACGCAACTAACTGTATGTCCATTTTTGCGATTTGTATAAATAAGTTTTTCATCATGCTTTGCAAGTCTTGCCTTTAAAAAAGTTCAACTGCATGGAAAACATGCAGAACTATATATTTCCAATCAGACTTACGTTTGCCATAAAGGTGATGCTCAATGCCGTGAACGAGAGAATCCATTGCATTCTCTTCAAGTGTTATTACTAGCTTTTGTTGTTCAGAGGGATCTTGCTGAGCCATACGCATCTTACTAGCTAAATCTAAAACCTTGTTAAAAGTGATGATGTCTTCAAATTTCCAACACAATTTCTGAGATTCGGGGTTTGCTATTGCAGTCTATCGGTGCCACATAATACTAATTATACGGATGGTGGCGGATAACTCCGCCTGGAAGGATATTATCCGCCACCATCCGTATAATTCCGAGATAATGTCATTATCTCGGAATTATACGGTAGTTCATTTTGTTCAGAAAATTAAGTTTGAATCTTGAGCGTGCTAAACCTTGTAATAGGGCATCGACTGCCGATATCGATAATAGGCGGCACAAGCGCCTTCCGACGATACCATTGGGGCACCGAGGGGGTGTTCAGGTATACAACGGGTGCCAAAGGCCGGACAGTCGGGCGGCTTTTGGGTTCCTTGTAAAATCTGTCCACTGATGCACTCGGTTTCTGGACGAGATGCGCTGGCAGACAAGCTGGAATTTAGTGGTTGACCCACTTCCCTCGACAGATGATGGTGGGCATCAAGATAGGCATACTCAGAGCGAAGTTTGAGTCCACTTTTAGGCATGCTGTCCATGCCGCGCCACTTGCGATCGCACCCCTCAAAGACTTCCATCATTAGCCGCTGAGCAGTCAGGTTCCCTTGGGGTTGAACGGCTCGGGCATACTGATTCTCAACTGTAGCTGTCCCGGCTTCTAGCTGTTGTATACAGTGATAAATCCCCTGCAGAATATCGACGGGTTCAAAGCCTGTGACGACAATTGGGGTGTGATATTGGGCTGCGATCTCATCATATTCCCCATATCCCATCACTGTACAAACATGCCCTGCCGCTAAGAAGCCCTGCACTCTGCAGTCCGGCGCAGCTAAAATCGCCGCCATCGCGGGTGGGACCAAAACATGGGCCACCAACACTGAAAAATTGTCCACTTTCTGCTGATGTGCTTGATAAACAGCCATTGCGGTTGTCGGGGCCGTGGTTTCAAAGCCCACCGCAAAGAAAACCACCTGCTGTTCTGGGTTTTTCTGAGCTAGCTTGAGGGCATCCAGCGGAGAGTAAACCATTCGTACCGAGCCACCCTGAGCCTTTGCTGATAAGAGATCGCAGTCACTTCCCGGCACGCGCAGCATATCGCCAAAGGAACAGAGAATGGTATTGGGAGTTAAAGAAAGTGAGATCGCATCATCAATCAACGCCACTGGAGTCACACATACCGGACACCCCGGCCCATGTATCAGCGTAATTTCATCCGGGAGAAGCTGGTCAATCCCATACTTCACAATTGCATGGGTCTGCCCCCCACAAATTTCCATGATCGTCCAGGGTCGCGTGACTAGACCCGTAATCTCCCGCGCATACCCTTGAGCTGTCTCAGCATCCCGATACTCATCAACAAACTTCATAACTCAGCAAACCCAGAACATCTGGCGATCTATCGCCCAATCTCTGGCCTCTCCCAAACTCAAAGCTCAACATACAAAACTCATAACTTTTGCATTCAATCCCCAACATAAATCCCCAAATCCCTCGCCGTCTGAACCATCAGTCCCTGAGCGTCAACCGGATCTGGGCAGCGTCCATCTGTATGGCTTTGTCTAACTTGAGGCACCACCTGATCTAACGGTTTACTGGTCACTTCGCCATTTTCCAAAACCACGAGTTGGTTGTACTTATCCATCGCAATCAGGTTAATCGCCTCACGACCAAATCGAGCCGCTAGCAACCGATCAAAGGCAGAAGGAGTGCCACTGCGCTGGATATGTCCTAATACCGTAGCCCTAGTATCGACTTCTTGTAGCGTACAAAACTGCGGCGCTCCAGAGTCACACAACCTTTGGCTCCGGCTCTGGATTTGCTGTGCTAAATAATCGCTAATATGTGAATCTTTTTTCCCGTCTGGTCTACGAACGCCTTCAGCAATCACCACAAGGGCAAATCGGCGGCCCCCCTGACGCAGACGAGAAATCTGGTGACAGATTTGATCCACCAACCTTTCGCTTAAGCAAGGCGTTAGCTCTGGAATCAGAATCACATCCGCGCCCCCGGCAATGCCAGACTGAAACGCTAAATGTCCAGCATCGCGGCCCATGACTTGGACCGCCATGATGCGATCGTGGCTGGCAGCCGTAAAGGTGAGATCATAAAGCGCCTTCGTGACTGTATTGACGGCGGTATCAAAACCGATGGACTGCTCCGTGAACGGAACATCATTATCGATGGTTTTGGGAATCGCAATCCATTGCCAGTTTCCCTGCTGAGCGAGGGTATCAATGATGTCGAGACTGCCATCTCCGCCAATGGCAATTAAGGCATCAAGATTCAGATGCCGATAGCCCTGCAAGATTTCTCGGGCAATGTCTGGATCGCTAGGATCGCCTTTATTCAATGCCCCTAAAACACTACCGCTGAGGAACTGAAGAATATCCAATCCTCCTAATAAGCTAGGCAGATCGTACCCATGTTCTCTAAGCTGCAGGTCTTCTGGCTGACATTGTCCGGTTTCTAAGTCAATAAAGCCCTTGGTGCCGTAGGGAATACCAAAGACCTCCCAACCGTTGTTCGTCGCGCATTTGATCACAGCCCGAATAATCGCGTTCAGTCCCGGACAGTCGCCGCCGCTGGTGAGTATTCCAATGCGTTTCGGTGGGGTCATAGGATTTTTGTAATCAGTAATGATGGATAGTTATTCCCAGAACTAACTCACACTTACAAAGGGTTCTGATGAAGGGCGATAGGTTTGGATAGCCTGCATGTACTGAACCCGCTCATAGGCGCTGGGGTCTGGACAATTTACCTGGCTCATGTTGCCCTGGAGCTGCTGTACTGAGTCATAATCGTGCTCCTCTAACCACTGATGAAGATCTCGCTCTAGGGTACGAATGTGATCAATTCCGTGACGCAGCAATACACTGACCAGCAGGGTGGCATTGGCTCCCACCATCAGCATTTTCAATACATCCGCTGCAGTGTGGATGCCGCTGCTTGCAGCTAAATCCATCGGCACTGCTCCATACAGAATTGCGATCCACCGCATGGGCAGCCGCAAATCTTGGGGGGTACTGAGTAAGACATTGGGCGTGACTTCTAGGGTTTCAAGATCAATGTCAGGCTGGTAGAAACGATTAAACAAAACCAGCCCATTGGCACCGGCATCTGTTAAGCGCCGAGCCATATAAGCCAAATTGCTAAAGAAAGGACTCAGTTTAACGGCAACGGGGATATTAACGGTTGTCGTGACGGCGCGAACGATATCTATATAGGTTTGCTCAACAGCCGTTCCTGGAGTCGCGATATCAGTGGGAATCGCGTAAATATTTAGCTCTAGGGCATCAGCCCCAGCCTCCTCAATTTGCTGAGCATAATTTGTCCAACTGTCGAGGGTTGAGCCGTTGAGACTGGCGATGATGGGGATATCGACGATTTCCTTTGCCCGCCAAATGTGCTCAAGATAAGCTTCTGCACCGACGTGAAAAATATCGGGTTCCGGGAAGTAAGAAAGGGATTCAGCAAAGCTTTCGGTACAGTGGGTGAGATGGTGATGGAGTTCAAAGCGCTCCTGACGTAATTGTTCTTCAAACAGTGAATGCATCACCACTGCTGCAGCTCCAGCATCTTCTATCTGTCTTAGATGCTCAATTTTTTCCGTCAGAGGCGCACAGGCTCCTACAACTAAGGGAGAACGTAGCGTCAGGTCCAAATAGTTTGTGTTTAAATTCATCTACATTCTCCTGTAGCAGTGCTATAACTCTGCATTCCCAAATAACAGATCGATAGGGACGACCATGTCCTACAACTTAGAGCTGGAATCTGAGGAATCCGTGAGGGCAGGGGACACTTCGACGCGTCCCCCATCAATCTCATCGCATCATGGAACGGGGCGGCATCCGCTGAGCTATAGGTATTCTGGCTTCAGAGACAGAGAACAAGTCCAACTTTTTCTGTAACAGCTCTCGCTGCTGGTCGTTTAGCCCTGGGATGTTGAGGACATCTTCAACAGATTCGTAGGGGCCGTGGGTGACAATCTCTTTCGCCAGCGTTGGATAAAATCCAGGGCAGTCGGTAAACGCCACCGCATTGGCATTATTCAAGTCAATGGTTTGTCCTTCGACGCATGAGCCTTCAGTCACATTGGCTGCAGGGGTCACAGACTGCCCAGAGGCCATCGCACCCTTCATCAATAGATTCTGATTTCCTAAAGCGATCGCACCAGAAGCAAGCCAGAACGATAGTCCAAGACAAGTTAGCAAAGCTAAACCCAAAATGACTAATTGTCTATTCATTCGCTTCATCATATTTATCTCATCAAACTCAATTTATAGGTACCTGTACCTGCTAAAGAAACACTAGTGATAAAAGGATTGATTGCTATTTTGAGAATTGAAAATCCTTAGCAGAGCAATAAGTAGCTAGGCGGAATTAAACTTAAGACGGTGTACCTTGTATTTGCCCTTTTCACCTCGAGCGGTCATCCCTTCGATGACGGCAATCGCTAAATCGTACTCATTGCTAAACATCTGCCCCGCT
>NZ_PQWO01000024.1 GCF_003231495.1 Acaryochloris thomasi RCC1774 | reverse complement strand
TCAAGCAATTAAGAAAAGCGCCATTTCACCAGTTTTTGCAAGGGGCAGCGAATTGACTTGCAATTTAGATCCACATTTTAGTGCCTGAAAGGCTGGTGATATATGGGCTAATGAGGTTTTTCAGGGAGGACTAATTATTCCGATGCCGAATGGGAATACAAATTATTGGGTCTTTTGAATCGCCAAGGGCAACCGCGACATTTAGATTGGGTTGATGAGCAAACTCAACAGTTACAGCCTATCCCCAATCCTCTGCGCCAGCAAATCCTAACCTCACCAGGACTCACCCGCTTCCCCATAGATCATGATCCAGCCCTAGCCGAAAGCCGCAACATCGTTGTTACAGCTACCGCAAACCAACCGCTATTGTTGGTAGCCCGCCCAGTCCTAACAAGTACTTCCGAAGGCCCCGGCATGGCACAGTGGTTGTAGGTAAAGTTATCGATCAGTCCTTTCTTGAGCAATTAGTGAGCAACAATAGGCTCAAGGTACAGCTAATTCCTATTACGCCAAGCACTCCTCTATCTGTGCCAGCCAAGCCGGATCAAGTCTTGTAAATCCCCCCCACATCGAGGTCTTAAATCATCAGTGGGTATCAACCACTTAAAGGCAGTCAAAATCTTGGAAAAAGCTGATTTTGAGGTGATTCGGCAGGGGAAACATATCGTGATGTCCAATGGCAATCGCATCTTGACCATTCCCAGACATAATCCGGTAAATGCCTTCACAATGGCTGGAATTATTCGAGATGCTGGGTTTAGTATTGAGGAATTTAGAAAGTTTCTATAAAGCTGTGTGGACTCATATCTCTGGGCACTGTCTCCTGCCCACGCTGAGAACTCTTTTCTGAATGGACTGATTAAGATTCTCAACGACTGGACTGTTGCGATGGTCTCCGACCAGCCTATGTCTTTTGGATAGACTGACCTTGTTCAGAGGACAAATACAACAGCTCTATCTATAGATGGATTTTTCGGTTTCCTACACGCAAAATGCGTTGAGTTTCATACCATCAAGGGAGTAGGCTTCTAAAAAATCGATTAGTAAGTCTGCCTGTATTGAATACAACGATATTTTGATTATGGCTTCCCTTAACGCTCAGCAAGAAAATAATTTGACGGCTTTTATGACCGCTCTGAGTCGGCAAGAAGATCCCTTGCCCTCTAGTTTGCAGGCCCAGCTTCACGCAATTGGCCAGAACTTAGAGAATAGGTCAGTGGAACTACCCACAATCGCAGCCAGCCTCCCGAGCCTTAGCAAAGCCTACCGAGAAGCAATGGCTGAGGAAAGAACAGATGGAAATGCGACCCTCGTTTCTGCTACGGAACAAGATCACAGTGATGAACTTTTAGAGCACGCTACTCGAATTCTAACGGATTCAGATCCTGTCAAAGCAGCTCAGCAAGACTTGTCCCGCGTGTCAGGCTTGGTGGCCTCGAATCCTTTAAAGCGTCTCTTTCGCAGAGGCTGATCCCAAACCAGAACCATCTACAATTCGATATGAAAAATCATCAAGCCTTTAATCATGGCCTTTCTCCTGCAGAAGCGGCTCGGCATTTAGGACTGAGTGAACGTAAAGTCCATGACGCTTTACGGTCTGGTCATCTAATGAGTGAGAAAACAGATCAGGGGCACACCGTTGTCAGCCACAGCGCCCTCAAGGAATATCAGCGACGTCATCCAGTCAGTGCTTCGGGGAGCGCCCACATTGACCGTGCTCAAATAGATAAAGCGACAATTGATCGGGCAACGCTGTAGCGGATAGCACCTCCTCCAAAGCCTGTTTCATTGAGAAGGCATTCCAGAGGATCTCAATTCTCTACCTGACCGAGGCAGAGATTACAGGTATGGATGCCCATGGCAATACGATCTCACAGTCAAGGAATTTGCTGCTTCAGAATCACCCTTCCCTACCCACTGGCAACAGAAGAGAAGGAACAACACCTTGAATCTCTATCGAGTGATACTTCCATTGGCCTCTAAAATCTATCATCAGGTTGATACATAATATTGGGACTAGCCTTACACTAGATGGGGCCAATTGAGGGATGGGTACTCTCAATTCAGCAAGTTTCTCATGACCAGAAAATTTGGTTGAATCGAGTAGCCGCAGTCTAACCCATTGCTTTGCACATTCTGTGGGGTAGATGGTTCCCATCCGTCATGGAGAACCAAGATACGCATGATGGAGACAAAAAAGCAGACATGAATAATTTCTGGATTCAGCCTAATTTTTGGCTGTACTGGTTTGTTTTTTGCGGAATCATCATGGGCGGGTATTTTCTGACGGCTTCGGGAGCTTACTATTTGCTCCATTCGACAATTGGCAAAGTTCCGACACTCCCATTAAAGTCTAAAGCAGCTCAGCAAGAGAGCGAGACAATGGTGGGAGACATTAAGCTCTCAGTGCTGTCGGTCATCTTCTTTGCTTTGGGTGCAGCCTGCTTTATGGCCTGCTATGACTGGGGCATTACCCAGGTTTATACCCACTGGAAAATTCAGGACATGGGGTACTTGGCCTGCAGCTATATTGTGGTTTTGCTGCTCCAAGACACCTATTTCTACTTTACCCACCGTCTTTTTCACCTGCCGTTGCTGTTCAAGTGGTTTCATCAAGGACACCATGTGTCGAGGCCCCCAACGCCTTGGACCTTCTTTGCCCTAGAGCCAATGGAAGCCTTTACTCAGGCTTCTTTCTTGTTGGGGATAACGCTCATTATTCCCTTACACGTTGGTGTTCTAATTGCTATTTTGCTGACGATGACAATTTGGGCAACAGGTAACCACCTCGGTTTACAGATTATCCCGCGTTCACGCCAGAGTCGTTGGTGGGGACAATGGTGCATTGGCGCTTCGCATCATCTTGTTCACCACTCACGGTTCACCCGACACTATGGTCTCTACTTCACCTTTTGGGACCGGATTATGGGGACTCAAGACGCAACCTACAAAGCACGTTTTCTACAGTAGCCTCTGTGCAGGTTGTTTCTAAATCAACCGAACGATAGAGCAACCGCGCCATAGATGTATGACTTAAGGGGCTTATCTGAAGCGGCATAGGAGGGTTAGGGTATGCCTAGAAGATAAGTTTAGAAAAAACTGTGATATTTACACGCGTCGAAAAACTTTTAATTACTGGCATTCTTGGATCTCTGACGGTTGGGGGAGTAGCAGGAATAGTCCAAGCAAACTCCACTCTGCAAGCATCGAATCAGCGCTCCAGCTCAGCTCCGGCAGCGGCCACAAACGCAATCCAGTTTTATGGGCAGACACCTCAGCCTAACCAGCTACGGAAAGGCTACGTTGTCTTTCAGCAGCAGGACAGTCAAGTGGTAGGGGCATACTATCAGCCTCGCTCAGAATTCAGTTGTTTCGTCGGTGATTTAGAGAATCGTCGGTTAGATGTTGACCTCCTGTCACCTCAGGGACAAAAGCGGGATGAAGCTCAGATACTGCTGTCAACACTGCACGATTTGGACTCTCCCGACGCTAATGCCAGAAGGATTTTGGGTGTGTGTCGTCAGCAGATGCTCCAATCTTTCCGTTAAAGCAGATCAGATGGATGAATGAGAGCGATGACACAACCTTTCTTGCTGAGTCGAGTACTGCTGCAGTTTAGTAGCAAAGATGAAGATCTAATCGGAGAACTCTCAGCGATCACCCTGACTCCTGACGGTAGCTTGTGGGTTGGCTCTGACGAATTTTTAACCCTAGAGCGCTTGTCCCTCGTCGAACCTTATGTGTACGGTCAGCATCAGCCGTTTGAAATTTCAGACTATATTGACCTATTCAATTCAGACGATGAAATTGATATTGAAGGCATGGACTATGCCGAACCTTACCTCTGGTTCACGGGGTCTCACAGCAAGAAACGAGGTAAATCTAAAGGTAAAAAACCAGAAAAGGATATTGAGAATTTAGCTGAAATCAAGACCGATCTGAATCGTTATTTGATTGCTCGGATTCCAGTTTTTCAGGGAGAGCCGCTTAGATCGAGTTCTCACCCCACCGATCCCGATCGCACTGTTGCGGCAGCCATGCTGCAGAAGGCTGACACTGGCAACCAGTTGATGGAAGTCCTGCAGACGGATCCGCATCTGGGTCCATTTATTGAGATGGATATCCCTAGCAAAGAAAACGGGTTAGATATTGAAGGCTTGGCTGCCTGCGGTGACAAGCTGTTTCTGGGTTTGCGCGGTCCTGTTCTACGCGGGTGGGCCGTCATTTTAGAAATTGAGGTCGAAGAGGCTGAATCGGGTATTCTGTCGCTCAAAGAAATAAGCAAAGATGGCGCAAAATATCGAAAGCACTTCGTTAACCTCAATGGCTTGGGAGTGCGGGAACTCTGCCTGAGGGGCGAAGATTTAATTATTCTTGCAGGTCCCACAATGGATCTAGAAGGAGCAATGCAGGTCTTTCAGCTCAAGGATGTTTTAGAGCATTCTGACAATACCCTATGGGATCAGTCTGCTGACGATCTTGAGCTGTTATTTGATCTGCCGTTCACGATTGGTAGCGATCATGCAGAGGGTCTTGCTCTGATACCCTGCCTGGGACAGCCTGAAGCTTTGCTCGTGGTTTATGACTCTCCAAGTGCGGCTCGACGCAGACAGCCATACACAGTCATGGCCGATATTTTTCGACTAGATCCGTAATGCCGGTTTTAAAGGGATAAGGCGATTTGATTAATACGTATATCTCGTTTCTCCTGATTATCGGTTTGCTGATTTTGGCAGTCACCCTGGGTTCAGGATGGATCAAGCGCCTACCCATCTCCTATGCTCTACTTTATTTGCTTGTAGGCGTCACCCTTGGTTCTTATGGCCTCAATATTTTACCGATGCAGCCCGGCCCAAAGTTGATCGAGCGGCTGACTGAATTCGTTGTGATCGTATCCGTGTTTGGGTGCGGTCTGAAGATGAACCGGCCCCTGAATGCAGCAAGCTGGCAGACGACGGGACGGCTGATCGGGATTGTGATGCCTGTTTCAATTGTTGCGATCGCAACTATAAGCCATTGGCTCCTCGAATTTGATTGGGGACCGGCCATTTTGTTGGGCGCAATTCTGGCTCCCACCGACCCTGTTCTTGCCTCTGAAGTACAGCTTGATCACGAAGCCGATCAAGACGAGCTCCGCTTTGGTCTCACATCAGAGGGGGGCTTAAATGACTCACTTGCCTTCCCCTTTGTTTACTTCGGACTGTACTGGATTCAAAAGGGCGATTTAAACACCTGGTTTCGGCAGTGGGTCCTTATCGATCTGCTGTGGGCAATCACGGCAGGTCTGTTCATGGGCTTTGCCGTTGCCAAGGCCGTTTACTGGATTGACCAGCGTATACAGCAGCAGCAACCTGTCGATGACCTCATGGAAGATCTGGTGGCGCTCAGTACGATTCTGCTCACCTATGCACTAACAGAAATTGTGAATGGCTACGGCTTCTTGGCTGTATTCGTAGCTGGACTGACGATTCGAAATAGCTATCATCACGATCAAAACAAGCGGTTAGCGCAACTAGCCTTCACTGAACAAATTGAAAAGCTACTCGAGATCGTGATCATCGTACTCCTGGGTTCACTTCTCTTGGCAGAGCCGATACAACAATATGCAGGTCAGGCCGGAATCTTAACCGGGCTGCTGCTGTTTGTTATTCGTCCTCTCAGCGCCTGGCTGAGCTTGGGAGGCAGTCGGCTGCCCACTCAAACCCGCTGGCTGTTTGGGTGGTTTGGTATTCGTGGCGTCGGGTCACTCTACTACTTGGCCTACGCGATCGGAAAGGGACTAGAGAGCGATACCGCTGAGTCGTTGACCTGGACAGTATATCTTGTCATTGTTACATCTATTGTCTTGCACGGCGTCAGCACCTCGCCTCTGATGAGATGGTATCAACGTGACATTGAAGATCAGTCTTCTCAAGGTTCTTCAGATTCACAGGTCCCAGATAAGGTTTAGCGTTAGGAGCGCTGTCATGACAAAGAACATAGCTCAATCAGACAATCAATCCTTTGATGAGCCTCCGATCATTCCCGAAGCGTCTGGCAACCGAATCTTCACAGTTCCCTTACCGGACCCGATCTCTAAAAACGTCGAGGCAATTGCCGCCCTCCAGAGTCGTGAAGTCCAGGATCTTCCCTTCCATCAGCGGCTGCTAGAAAGTATTGCCCACCTCTTTGACCAACCTCAGTTTCTCTACTTCTTGCTGATCGGCCTAGCAATTTGGATCCTAGGCGGCTTTCTCGCTAAAACCGGGATTTTTCCCTTTGATTGGCCCATGTTTAGCTGGTCAGGGCAGGGATTGGATGCTGCGGCACTTCTGATCTCGACAGGGGTTTTGGTCCGCCAGTCCCGTCAGGAAAGCTTTGCGGAACAAAGATCGCAACTCACGCTACAGCTCAACCTGCTATCAGAGCAGAAAATCGCCAAAATTATTGCGCTACTAGAAGAGCTACGCACAGATCTACCGAACGTTGTTGAGCGCCATGACCCCGAAGCTCAAATTATGCAAGAGGCAGCCGATCCCCTCCAAGTTATCGATGCTCTACAGGAAAATCTAGAGCGTGAACTGCTATTGGACCCACTGTCTGAGCTGTCCAGTGACCGCACTAATTCTCAATAGTTTTTCAGCGTTGAAGGATACTGGAATCAAACAGATTAAATATTCGCTCGCTTAGCCCATTTGGTCAACAACCCAAGGGCATCCACAAAGTCTGAGAACCGTCAAATCAGAATTAGTCAAGCAATGGACATGATTCTCAGCCAGATTGAAGCTAATTTGAATTGAGTTGTGAGTACGGGGCATGGCAAGACGACTCGCGTAGCGCTCAGAGGATAGACCGTACTTAGAGGTTGCAATGGAAGCTCTTCTCGATCTGATCAACCCAGTACTTGGATTAGAGGCACCAGAAATAACAGTTTGGCAGATGGGAACTCGCGCTGTTGTTGTTTATATTTTCGGTTTAGTCACCATCAGACTGGTTGGAGACCGCCGGTTCATCGGCAAATATGCGGCCTTCGATGTTCTGCTTGGTGTGATTATGGGGGCGACTCTCAGTCGAGCCATCAACGGCAGCGCATCCTTTTTTCCTACCTTGGCTGCAGCCTCTGTCCTTGTAGGGCTACACTGGCTGTTTGGCCTTCTCTCTTTCTACTTCGGCGCTTTTGAGACCCTTCTGAAAGGACAGCCTCACCCGCTAATCACGGAGGGGCAGCTACGGCTGCAGACGATGCGGAAAAGTCACATTACTCGCCGTGATTTAGAGTCTGTTTTATATCTCAAACACCAAACAACAGAGCTGTCGCAAGTGAAGCAAGCTCGTTTAGAGTGTAGCGGTGACATCAGCATCATTCTCAACAGACAATCTCCACCGGTTGTAGACGTCGATGTCGCACCCGGGATACAGACAATTCGGATTCAGCTAGAGCCGTAGCTATCGAGACGATAGACTGCGAAGATATCGCCGCATCCTCTGCCTTATAACACCCAAAGGCCAAGACAGCAGCAGGAGAACTGGAATAATCTCTAGCCGCCCCATCCACATGAACAGAATGAGCACCAACTTCCCAAGCCAGGGCAAATCAGGGTGCGTAATGCCGGTTGTGAGTCCAGCACTGCCTAGGGCGGAAGCAGTCTCGAACACAACATCGCTCAGAGTATAGTCAGGCAAACTAACGTGGCGAAGTACGAAAATACCCAGCAATATCAGGCTCACCCACAGCACAGCTAAGACAGCGGCTGACTCAATTCGACGATTGGCCTCTGCTTCTGGAATCGCCTTGCCCTCTAGAATGTAGCGCATCACTTGATGAGGCTTGAGGGATAGTCTTTGAAACCGCCAAAGGATAGCCTTAAACAAGGACGACACTCGACTCATCTTCAGTCCGCCGGCTGTGGAACCTGCCGCGCCACCGAAAACCATGCCAATGGCAAGTAGAAGTTTTGATGTCGCATTCCAGTCCTGGAGGTCTGCCGTTGTAAACCCACAGGTTCCTAAAGCTGAGGCCCAGAGGAATAGGGCGTCGCTCCAGGGTCTAAATCCAGATAGTTCTAAAAGTAGGGCCAGAAATCCGAGAACAAGCACGATCCAAAGTGCCCTATGCTGCGTGTCTGTCCACAGAACTCGCCAGTTTCGCTTCCGTAGAACCTGATAGTGGATGGCGAAACTCATGCTGCCTAGAATCATGATGGGAATCATCGCAAGCTGGATGCCTAGGTCATAGCTGCCGATACTGTTGTCCGCTACAGAGAATCCGCCCGTTGATATGCCGGTCATGCTGTGATTGAGGGCTTCCCACCAAGACATACCTACAAGATGAAGCCAAAGAATGCCGCCGCCGGTGTAAACCAGATAGATCCACCAAATATGCCGGACCGTTGCATTTAGAGTGAGGCCGATTCGCTGCTGCCGTCCCTCCGCGCTATAAAGCTGATAGGCGTCGGTGCTGGGTTCTAAAACGGTAAGCATAAGCACAATGACACCAACACCGCCAACCCACTGCATAAGGCTGCGCCACCATTGCAGAGAATAGGGCAGCTCGCTGGCATGGAGCGTCACTGTTAGGCCTGCGCTTGTGAAGCCTGAAAATGCCTCAAAAACTGGATTCCAAAAGTTGTGAAACTCAGTCACCGTGAGCGGGGTGGTTGCAGAGTCGGCAAGGTGTGCGGCAATGAGATAGATGGGCAGTGCTCCCACTAATGGAATCAGCAGCCAGCTGAGGGCCACTGTCAAAACGGCATGGCGAAGGCGAGACGGTGCTGAGTTACGGCAGGGATAGCGGAGCAGTTGTCCCGATGCGATCGCAACTCCAGCCGTCAGTGCAAAGGGCCAAGCCGCGTAGGTTTCACCTGCTAGCAAACAAACGGGAATTGTGACCAGCGCCATGATGCCAGGTATGTGGAGCAATGTTCCGACACCGCGACCAATGATTTGGAGATAGGGATTGAAGATCTTTCGTCGGGAGACAGTCATTAACGATCAGACTCATCTTGCCTTTGGGTCAAATGGTAGAGATGTTGGGCAATCAGTCGCTCCGGTTTTGCGAGGACTTGGGCTCCTAGGCGCTCGAACATCGACTGATGATGCGGCTGACTGACGGTGGTAACGAGCGTTTCTATGTTGTGCTCTTTGCCCAGAACCATTGCCATTAAGTTGGCAGAGTCATCATTGGTCGTTGCGATTAGAGCATCTGCTTGCGCGGCCCCGGCTTCGTCCAAAATTTGATCATCTGCGATATCTGCATTGAGAACCGTTACATCGTGTTGTTGCAGAACGGCCCTTGCCCGTTTCTCATCAGACTCGATCAGAACGACTTGGTGGCCTTCTTTTAAGGCCAGATCGACCAAGCTGGCCCCTTCTGGTCCCCCTCCGACAATGATTAAATACATAGGCTGCGTTTATCTGCCGATAGAGTGAATAAGAATTCAAAGAATGCTGTTTGCTCACTTGCATACCCATACGAAAGCAGGACAGCTCATCGACTGTCATCTATCTGCAGTTTGAGTTTTCGCTTGATGCCCCTGTAGTTCTTCCAGTTCGAAGAGGCTAATCAGTACACCCGCAATGGGGATTGATAAAAATAGGCCCATGAGACCCGCAACTCTAGTTCCTATCAGGAGTGCAAGAAACATAACAACCGGATTCATATCGATTGAACCCTGCATGATGCGGGGCATAAGTAAATTCTCCTCGACTTGCTGTAGCACAATGCAGATAATCAGAACTTTGAGACTTAGCCACAGCCCTTGGGGGAGGACGATAACTGACACCAGAGCTACCCCCACCGTGGCTCCGATACCGGGGATCAGATCGAAGACGGCGGCAATGGCGGCGAGTGCAATCGCATAGGGCACCCCTAAAATCAGGAAGATCACGAATGCTGAGATTCCGAAGAAGACAGAAAGCAGCAGCCGTCCCCAGAAGAATCCAATAAAATTACTTTGAATGGCTGCGGTAACCTTCGGGCGAACAGGTTTCGGAAATGCCTTCAGAATCAGCCACCAGATTCGCCGTCCGTCCAGCAGCATAAAATAGGTAATGACGGCAATCAGAACTGTGTCAACGACGCTAAAGAAAACATCTTGAAACACCGTGAAGTTTGTTTCTACGATTTCTAAAGCTCGTCCGCGAAACTGCTCTTCTAGAGCCGTAAAATCCACCTGTAGATTCCAGCGCGACAGGAACATCTGAAGACGTTCTGATAGGTCAATCACTGACTCTACAAGCTGTGGAGACTGGGTTAAGAGCTGCTGGAACTGAGAAACAATCGCCAACCCGAGAGTTGTGACAAGTCCTCCAGCTAGCAATAAACTCAAGAGGAAAACCGCCGTTACGGCCAATCCTCGGGGCAAAAAGCGAGCAACCCACTGCACAGGGTAGTTGAGCAGAAAGGCAAAGATAGCAGCACAGACAAAGATAACCAGAACGGCCTCAAAGTAGGCTAGGAACTGAGCAATCGCCCAGCCCAATGCAAGCAGCAGCAGATAGCGAATGAGCTGAGCCGTTTGCAAATGCGTCCAGAAGGTAGACGTTGCTTTCATTTAGCGGATACAGGCTAGGGCTGTTTAGATCTTTCACTATTTTGGCCTAACACTTTCTGCTTAGTGCTGCGGTATTTGGCTGTAAGTTCTTGGCGATTCTCGGCATAGAGCAGGTAGCGCCATGTAAACCATCCGATGTAGCCAAGGCCGACTAATTCTAGGCTGGGGGCGACCAAAGGGAGCGCGTCAAGGACTCGAAGGACACCGGATGCGATCGCAACCGTCAGCAGCCCCAAAAACGAAACGCCTAATAGATTGATCGGTCTTTGATAGGCACGGTAGAATGCCGCAATCTGTCTCGGCAGATTCTCAATAGCTTGACTGAGCTTTGTGCCTAGTTCCTGCAGATTAGGATCCACTGGCTCACGAACCGACGTGCCTGTTTCAGGAACAATAATTTCTACCTTGCCTTGAGGGGCCTGAACACGCGGATCGATAATATCTACGTCACCCTCTGGTTTCTCATGAACGCGCGGGTCGATAATATCGGCCTCGCTCTGAGGCATCTCGGCATAGGGGTCAACAATAACGGACTCTTCTAAATCTATACTCATAATCTATCTCCATATTCCTAGCTGCATCAATGTGTAGAAAAGAGCAGCAGTCCAATTCACAGTGACTGCTGCTCCCCTACCTCTCAGAGGCAATCACTCTTTTTCTTCTGTGTGCTGCACGTTACTTTGAGTCGCAGAGCTGTTGATCGCAATGTTCCCAGACCCTGGCTGAGACTCCGGCATAGCGGTATCGCGACCGTCTGCCTGCATCTTGTCGATTGCCTTGCGAGAGCCAGGGGCAATAGGCGTTTGCTCGCCCCCTTCATTTAGATCGGGTGCTTGCTCTTTTACATAATTTTCGTCTGGCATGGTTTGACCTCTGTTGAGTGAGTTTTACTAAGGATAAGAATGAAGCTGAGGCTAGAGATCGTTTTTATCCCTGCTCATAGAATTTGCGATAGCAGAGTATCAAACGTGCTACGAACTGGCAGAAAAGCTTCTCAATGTCTGAATCTTTTCAGGAACGAAAGCTCTTTTCAGCAAGAGCTTCAACGTTATCCTTTGACGCTACGATAGCTTTTCCATCAGACCTGATAGATCAGGCTTTGGATAGAGTCTTTGCTTGTCTGCAGATGTAGATCGAATCAAGAGGGAGGCAATCTATCCCTTCAGTGCGATCCTGCTACCCCAGAGGCTGTGAATATACTAAAGACTCTGCCTTACTTATCTATCTCAAGAGCGAGGTGTAATAAGTCTATAGGTCACTAGAATGAGCAGCGAATGAGAGCCAGAGCGAAGGTCGCCGGTTGTCATTTCCGCCTGTACGTATCGCAATAGTTTCCCTCGCTTTCACCTATGTTCTCCCACGATCATTTCCTTACTCCTCGGGATTGGTCTTTAACGGTTTCTCAAGGATTGTTAAAGGCTTTGGGGGCTTGCGTCTCAGGTCATTTTCTAGATCGAGTCCCTATGGGGGAAACGCTTTTGGTGATCAGTAACCACCGCAGCTTTCTGGATGCACCTGTTTTGATGAGTGGTTTAGGACGGGCCATAAACTTCGCCTGTCATCCTTATATGGGCCAGGTGCCTCTGATGCGAGATGTCATTCAAGGATTAGGCGGGTTCCCACTCGACGCTGCAGATAGTGGAGGGCGAAGCTTGCTCAAGCAGGCGGATGCTTTGCTGCAGAGCCAGCGCTGGGTTGGTATTTTCCCTGAGGGTGGAGAACCCATGGTCAACTCAACCCAACCTGGGCAGCTCAGTACGTTTCATCGAGGATTTGCTCACCTCGCGTTGCGATCGCAAGTGCCCAACTTAACAATTTTGCCGGTTGCGATCGCATCCCACAACGAAACCAGCGTACAGACGTTTCCGCTACAGGTCTTGAGCTGGTTTGATCCCGCAGAGCCTTTGTTCAAAGCAGCCGGTCGTCATCCTGCAGTGTTTTATCAGACCGTCAACCTAATGGTGGGCCATGCTATCCGGGTCACGCCTCAACAAAAGCGGCAATATCAGGGTAAGGGTGCTAAGGGAATGGCAACAGAGCTGACTCAACGATGTCATGCTGAGATTTCTGATTTATTGAAGCAGGGTTTGAGCTGATGTCAGAGCTGCTATCG
The DNA here is from genome assembly GCF_003231495.1 of Acaryochloris thomasi RCC1774. Classification (NCBI taxonomy): domain Bacteria; kingdom Bacillati; phylum Cyanobacteriota; class Cyanophyceae; order Acaryochloridales; family Acaryochloridaceae; genus Acaryochloris; species Acaryochloris thomasi. Next base: position 44,005 of record NZ_PQWO01000024.1, on the reverse strand, counting down.
TCCCTCCGGTTCTTAACGCCAAAACCGCTCAGGCCCGACGATCCACTCTTCATTTTTTTGCCAGGGATGGACGGTACAGGACAACTGCTAAAGCGGCAGCTCGACGGGTTGAGTCAACACTTTGATATCCGGTGCCTATCGATTCCAGCAACTGACCTATCTGATTGGGAGCATTTGACAGCCAGCGTCGTGACCTTGATCCAGAAAGAGCAGCGGCAGCGGCCGATCTACTTATGCGGCGAATCATTCGGAGGATGTCTCGCACTCAGAGTTGCGGCAGCAGCCCCAGAACTTTTCGACCGCCTGGTTTTAATCAATTCAGCGACAGCCTTCTCGCGGCTGCCTTGGATGCGCCTAGCCAGCAGTGCTGCAAAGTTCTTACCCTCACCGCTCTATACACTGTCAGCTTCCGGGCTGATACCATTTCTAATCGCTTGGGATCGGGTTGAGTCAAGTGACCGCATCGATCTGCTGAATGCCATGCAGTCTGTCGAGTCTCATAGTGCCACTTGGCGTTTGAACTTGCTGCGTCAGTTTGATTTGCTGCAGTTACCACTCTCGACACTGATGATACCAACGCTGATTATTACTGGAGCCAAAGATCGATTGTTGCCTTCAATGACTGAAGGCCAACGCCTTGTCGGCTGCTTGCCGAAAGCGCAGGTAACCGTACTGGAAAATAGCGGTCACGCCTGTCTGCTAGAGAAAGAAGTGAATCTCTATGAAATTCTTAGCCAGCAAGGTTTCTTGACCTGTCGTTGGCAAGAGCTGGGTGAAGAACTCTCGTCTTGAACGAGTCGGAACCCTGGCTCCGATGTCGTTGAATCGCTTCGGTGACCGGAGAAATCCAACGACATCCTCTAGCTCAGCTTCAGGCTTTTCTACACCGACAACATAGAGACAGGCGCTCCCCGCCTACAAACCTGCGACCGATCCTCCATCAACGCGATAATTAGCACCCACGACAAAGCTCGAGAGTTCAGAGCAAAGGAAAGAGATAACCGCTGCAACTTCCTCGGGTTTGCCGCGTCTCTGTAGCTCTAAATGAGGACGTTTCTCTTTCAAGAATGTATCAATGGCTTCATCAAAGCTCATACCCTTCTCTTTTGCGCGCTTCTGCATCATTTCGTCTGTCATGGGTGTCGCAACATAGGCCGGAGAGACTGAGTTCACCAGTACCCCATCTTTCGCATAGGCCTTGGACAAATTCTTCGCGAGATTCCAAACCGCTGCTTTAGCTGCACAGTAGGGCATCTCGTCGGTGTAGGGCTGCAGAGCATCTTCAGAGGCAATCAAGACAATTCGGCCCCAACCGGCTTCCTGCATGCAGGGAATAAAGGCACGGCAAACGCGAACAGCAGCCATGAAATCTGTTTCGATGGTTTCATACCAGTCATCATCGCTCAGTTCTAGGAATGGATCCGTTGCGCCTGTGATGCCTGCACAGTTGACTAGAATATGGACAGCACCATAGTGATCGAGTATCTTCTGCTTGGCAGCTTTGACATCTTCTAGATTTCGAAGATCGGCCTGGACGGATATCACTTCGCCCATCGTGTCTATTTCTCTGGTGGTCTCCTGCAGGTTATCGGTTGTTTTATCAAGTAGCGCAATTTTGGCACCCTCTTGGGCCAATATTTTGGCAGTCTCGCGACCCATACCAGAGTCGCCTCCCGTAATCACGGCAATCTTGCCCTTAATCCCTAAATCCATGAAATGCTCCTAGGCTGCAATGGGTGATTTAACGTCATTTAGATACTTCTCATATCGCCCGAGGATGCCTTGCTTAGCGTCCGCCCTCAGACGGAAATTTGCTCTGGGTCGATTCAAAGAGCCTCTATCTCAGGTCAGATGACAGAATGAGACTTGTTTTCTGGTTTATCTCACAGGGGCTAGGTCACTGCTATCTGTAGACAGATCTCTATCTATGGTCAGAGGCTATCAGACGGCTGAACTTGAAAAATCAAGAAGGTGCCACGGACTGAGTAACAGGTTTTATATCAGTGAACAAAGCAAGTATGGACAATGTTGGTGATGCTTTTATTCAGTGGGGAGACGAAGGTGAAGTATTGGTCTTTCTTCATTACTTTGGGGGGGCTGCGTCTAGCTGGCAATGGGTGGCGGAGAAACTTCAGCCTGACCACCGCTGCGTTGCATTGAACCTTCCGGGGTTTGGCGGTGCGCCCGTTCTGCATCAGCTTTCACTACAGCAGTATGCCGATGCTGTTCAGTCTCAACTTCAGCAGTTGGGGGTTGAGTCCTACACGCTGATCGGACATTCAATGGGAGGCAAAGTTGCGCTGCAGATGTCGGCCAATCAAGCCACTGGTTTACAGCGCGTGATTCTGATCGCTCCTTCTCCTGCAACCCAAGAGCCAATGCCGTCGGAGGAGAAGAAACGTCTTTTAGGGAATCATCCTAGTCGAGAGAATGCAGAAACCACAATTGAAAGTGCAGCGAAGCAGTCTTTGAGTGAGGAGCAACGTGAGGTTGCGATCGCAACCCACATCACAGTCGATAGCAGCGTATGGCGCTGGTGGCTGTTAGAGGGAATGGACCACAGCATTGCCGATCAAATGTCGCAGATCCAGGTTCCCATCACCGTGATCGCCTCCAAGGATGACCCAGTGATTCCCTGTCAGACCATTCAACGCGACGTGATTGATTTAATTGAAAACGCTCAACTGATCACCACTGAGAATGTAGGTCACCTGATGCCTCTTGAGCAGCCTGAATTTGTTGCCACTCAGATCCGCCACGTCGTAGGGACGTAACTGAGACTACGAATTCTGATATACCTCTATCCCACGATAGAGAAGAGACAAGCCTATCGCGTCTGACTTTCGATCTCTAGGAAGATGCTGTTTAAGGGCCAGAAAGATTTGATTAAGGGTGAGTGTGGTTGTGTGACTCACTTTGAAATTCCCGTTCATGGAGTGACCCAACCGTTTGATGAGTGGCGCTAACTCTGGAGTAGCCCGTTAAACAGGGAAACAGAGCGTTGGAGCTGGAAATCTTCTAGGAGTGAGGATCTACCACGGGTCAACGAAAAGGAATTTCGCAACAAAAGATTTATATCCCAAGAGAGGAAAGATCATGATTGACAGTGCAGTGCTGCTGCAAACCTACTTACAGACTGCCAGTGTAAGGTTGGCGCAGGTTCCCATCGATACGCCAGAAGAGGCCTCTGCTCTGTTTTCGGGTCCGCAATTTTTTGCCGCGCTACTTTCGGGTTTGATTCTGGCCTTCGGATTTCAGATGCTACTGACGAACCTTTCAGTGGCGATCGGCGTTTCAGTTTTAAGCGCCACTTCTGGCTCTTCGGATTCGTCCGATGACGGCGGCGTACCCGTTCGTACTATCACGGTGGGGGCTGGCCTGTGGACACTAATTACAGTGACCTTGGCATTATTCGCAGCCTGTTTTTTGGCCATCAAAATGGGTCTGTTTACGAGTGAACTGCTAGGAGCAACGACCGGACTCGTGATCTGGGCACTGTATTTCACCACCCTAGTTTGGGTCAGTTCCACAACAGTAGGTTCACTGATCGGCTCAGTGGTCAGTACAGCGACCTCTAGCTTTCAAGCCATTATGGGCACGGCAACAGCAGCGCTAGGAGCTAAAGCAGTCAGCAATCAGGTCGTGGCAACAGCAGAGGCAACGGCTGCTGCCGTACGTCAGGAGCTAATGGGCCAGGTCGACCCCGACGAGATTCAAGACAAGCTACAGGATTACATCAAAGCGTTGCGATCGCCTCAGCTAGACCTACAGGGCGTCAAGCAAGAATTCGAAACGTTGCTATCAGAGTCGGACCTAGAATCTGTCGATGACATCGATAGCCTGCAGCACATTGACCGACAAGCCTTTGTTGATTTGGTGAGCAGCCGTACCGATCTATCACAGGCAGAAGTTGATCAGGTGGTTGATCAACTGTATACAAGCTGGCAGCAAACCGTCGGCAAGAATTCCAGCAATACCTGGATGAAAGAACTGGTCAACTACTTCCAGTCAGCCAAGCCCGAACAGCTTGTCTCTGAAGAAGTGGGACATCGACTGGACCAGCTCCTAGAAGAGATGCGCAAAAAGCGAAAGGCTGACAGCAGCCAGGATTCAGGTGGCATGGTGGGAATGGGACTAGCACAGCTATCAAGTGTAGTGATGGGGCGCTCGGATCTATCTGATTTTGATGTAGAAAGAATCACAGAGCAGATCAAGTCCGCACAGAGCCAGCTTACGGACCAAGCCGATCAGCTTGTGGCTCAGTTCTCCAGTGAGGAGCAAACTCCCAGCGTAATCCGGGCTGATGTTGAAAGTTACCTCCGTAACGTCTACGTGTGGCAATTGTCTCCAGAGCGTCTGCGTCTAGACTTTCGGCAAGTTCTTTATGATCCAGAGGCGAACCCTAGCCTGATTCGCAGAGAGTTAGAGCAGCTCAACCGTTCCTTTTTCTCTGATATCCTCAGCTCTCGCGGACTGATGACCCAAGCTGAATTGCATAATGTGACGCAGCGCTTAGATGCAGTCCGCAAGGATTTACTGCGGGAGATGAAGGCAACGGAAATGGCTCTGGCACAGCAAGAGCTGGGACAGCGGGTCGAGACCTACCTGAAGTTCACGCCCAAAGATGAGCTGTTCTCGAACATGGGTGACCGCGCCTTCGAAGCTATTCTCGAAGATACGGTAGCAGACTCTGACCATCCTCAACAGCTTTTGGGGCAGCTCGATCGTGGACGATTATTGCTTCCCCTTAACAACCGCGACGACATCTCGGCAGGTGAAGCAGAGCAGATTCTCAGTCGTTTAGAGCCAATTATCCGCAAAGTCAGTGCTGATGCCGAAGGACTACAGGAGGCGGCGAAAGTACGCCTCGAGCAGCAGCAGCAGAAACTAGAGGACTATCTTCGCAACACTGGCAGGGCTGAGCTCAACCCTGCAGGAATTAAGCGAGACCTCAAAACGCTGATGGAAGAACCGGATACGGGCATAAGACGGGTGCGGTCTCGCCTAGCTGAATTCGATCGCGAAACTCTCGTACAGCTCCTGAATCAGCGACGTGATCTTAGCGAGTCTGACATAAATAACGTTATCGATCAGGTCGAGTCGAACTGGTATCAGCTCCTTAGTGCACCGGCTTCCTTGACATCCCAAGCTCAGGCTCAATACGACCGAGCCACAACCTCGATTGAGAACTATTTGAGATCGACAGGAAAGCCGGAGTTAAATCCGGACGGCATCAAGCGTGATTTGCAGAAGCTGATGGATGACCCTCAAGTGGGAGCATCCGCAATCCGCGATCGGTTTAGCAGGATGGACCGTGATACTTTAGTTCAGCTATTGAGTCAGCGCGGTGACCTCAGTGAAGCAGAGGTTAATCAAACCATTAATGAACTGCAGGAGACAATGCAGCAGGTTCTGCAAACGCCGAAGCGGCTAGCGCGACGAGCCCAGGCTCAGACTCAAGACTTCCAGATGTCTATGGAAGACTACCTCCGTAGTACAGATAAAGCCGAGCTGAACCCTCAGGGCATCAAACGTGATCTGCAGGTGCTGCTCGACGATCCGAGATTAGGAGCCGAGAAGATCGGCGATCGCCTCTCTCGTTTTGACCGCAGTACGTTAGTGGCGTTACTGTCGCAGCGGGATGATTTGTCAGAGCAAGAAGTCAATCAAGTCATCGACCAAGTTCTGGCGGTTCGCGATCAGATTCAGTCTCGAATTACAATGCTGCAGCAGCGTCTGCAGTCGGTGATTGACCAGGTCTTCGCCAAGATTCGTGCCTATCTCAACAGTCTAAATCGGCCTGAACTGAACTACGAAGGCGTCAAGCGCGATGTCCGCACGTTGTTCGATGATCCGCAGGCCGGGACTGAGGCGTTGAGAGAGCGTCTTGCCCGATTTGATCGAGAAACATTAGTGGCAGTGGTTAGCTCTCACGACGCAATTGCTGAATCTGACGTCAATCGTGTGATTGACCAAATCGAGTCAGCACGCGACAGCGTCGTGCAAAAAGCAGAGCGGATCGAGACTCAAGTGCAGCAGCGTTTGGGTGAGATGAAATACCAGACCCAGAGACAGTTTGAAGCCACACAGAAAGCTGCCGTGGTCGCAGCTTGGTGGCTGTTTGCAACAGCCCTGATCTCTGGCGGTGCGGCGGCAGGCGCAGGCATCTTAGCTGCAGCGGGGTAGAGCAAATGCGGTCGGTCAAGCTTAGCAAGCTGTTGAGATTCCTCCGTCGCGACTTGGGACTGCCTTCCCAGTCTCTGCGACTGGCTCTGCGACATTCTGAGACGGAGGAATCGATCCAGTTGCCTATGATTTTGTGGCACTACGGCCTCATTTCACTGCAGCAGCTTGACCAGATCTTTGACTGGTTAGATCAGGAGCGTAGTCCGGCCTGCAAATCTTAGCCCAGCCCTTTTCACAAGCCTCATTTTCGTCAAGGAACCATCGAGTATGACAGTTAAACAAGTTGGGCGGTTACTGGTCGCAGCCTTCAAGGAGTGGAATCAGGACAAAGCCCCTCGGATGGCAGCGGCGTTGGCCTACTACACGGTGTTTTCTTTGGCACCGCTCCTGCTTTTAATCATTGCGATCGCAGGTATTTTCCTGGGTCAAGAAGCCGCCCAAGGGCAGATCCTCAGCCAGTTCCAAGGGCTGTTAGGAGAACAGGGCGCCAAAGCAATTCAATCGGCAGTGGAAAACGCGAGTCAGTCGGGGGGCGGTTTTCTAGCCTCTGCGATTAGCATCGTAGCGCTGCTGTTTGGGGCTTCGGGTGTATTTACACAACTGCAAGCCGCACTAAATTCTGCCTGGGAAGTCAAGGCGAAACCGAAACTCGGATTTTGGGGCTTTATTCGGAGTCGGTTTCTGTCCTTCTCAATGATTTTGGTCATTGCTTTCTTATTAGTAGTGTCCCTGGTGGTCAGTGCGGGACTAGCGGCTCTCAATACATACATGAGTGAGCTGCTACCGGGCGTTGATGTTCTCTGGCAGATTCTCAATATTGTCATCACCCTCGGCGTATTGACGCTATTGTTCGCCATGATTTACAAGGTTTTGCCCGATGCAAAAGTGGCCTGGAAAGATGTTTGGACAGGCGCTTTAGTGACTGCAGTCCTATTCTCGGTGGGAAAAGTTGCTTTGGGCGTCTACATCGGTAATGGCAGTGTGGGCTCTGCCTATGGTGCCGCTTCCTTTTTGTTGATTTTGCTAGTCTGGATCTACTACTCAGCCCAAATTCTGTTTTTCGGCGCGGAACTCACTCAGGTCTACGCCAGTCGTTATGGCTCTAAAATTGTTCCTACCGAGTATGCGGTTTCGGTGGGAGAAGAAAGCGATCCGACCTCTAGGAGTACGCCGTAATGAATAATCCGATTACCAGACTTGTGCTGCTTGGATTTTTGCTCTGCCTTACGATCTCACCTTTTGCAGGCTTAGCACCGCTCATGATCATATTACTCGTCGCCAGCGTGGCCTGGATGCTGGGGATTGTGCAACGGATTATCTTGGGGCAGCCGACTAGAGAAAAAGTAAAAGGCTGAGATAACCAAGCTCAGCACAATAAAATAGCTCACGAGTGCGGCATCAACGATCAAGCACTTGGTCTATCCAATCACCTCATTTCACATATTCGGAAAATCGTTCCTTGCAGATCTGGGAAACACGATCTACTCCTTATTTTCAATACAGTAGAGTTTACAAATGACTAAACTAGAGAATATTTAGACTCACTTCACCTCTTGAATGCGAGATTACTTTCGCCTCTCGCGGGATGATAGGTTCAAACAACTATGCCTAAAATCCATTTCCTATATCCAGATTTAATCGAGAACAGACACGCTAAATCATTTTTTTTATCATTTAAGAGAAAAGCTGGAATCATAATTGTTTCACAGCAATCGTCTGTGCAAATTCATTGCTAGCCTATGATTGCGCAGGAGGTTGGCAATGCAAATTGCTTATATCCCTATTGAGGTGGGGAAGTTCATCCATTCTAAATCAAATATATTTTCAGAACCTAATATTGGAACAGGGATAGATTTTTTTGAGTTCCTCTGCAATTCCCTCTATTGTTCAGCCTGAAAATTCATCTCAGAAATCAGGCTGGATTAGCTCATTCATTCTATCCGCAAGAAAAGATTCCATGAGCTTGCTTTTCTTTGTCTCCAGGGGGAGATAACTAGATACACCAAAAATATCTCAGATGCCTTTCAAGGTCAAAGCAAAATTCGGTTAACCTCACCAGCATTTCGGTAAACCAAACTTGAGGTGTGTCAAAAATGGCTTTAAAAATAGAGATAACATCCTTCAGTTGAATTTAATCTAGGAGGTTAAAACTATGGCAATCGTGCGTTTTCAACCTTATCGAGAAATGGAAGATATTCAGAGACAGATGAACCGTCTTTTTGAAGATATGATTACGCCCACTAACCGCCAGGATGGTGTGGATCTTGCATTTACACCTGCGGCTGAATTTGACGAAACGGATGATGCTTATCAGCTCAAGCTAGAAGTTCCTGGCTTAGAGCCTGATGACATCAATATTGAGGCGACAGCAGAAGCCATTTCAATCAGCGGCGAGCGCCAATCTGAGACGAAAGCCCAAAGGCAGACCCGTTCTGAATTTCGTTATGGAAAGTTTCAGCGGATTCTGCCATTACCCGGTCGAATCAAGCATCAAGATGTCGCAGCTGACTACAAGAATGGCGTTCTGAAACTAACGTTACCAAAAGCTGACGAGGAGAAAAATCGAGTGGTCAAGGTAAGCCTCAACCACAGCTAAGCTTCACTCAGATTTGGAGGACTAAAGAAATAGTCCTCCAAATCTGGAGTTTACAGAATTTTTGCAGCAACACACAAAATTGGGGACATCAGACAATGGCAAAAGTAGTTGGAATTGACCTTGGAACAACCAATTCCTGCGTGGCGGTAATGGAGGGGGGACAGCCCACCGTAATCGCCAATGCGGAGGGGCAACGAACCACTCCTTCAGTGGTGGCCTATGCGAAAAATGGCGATCGCCTCGTGGGTCAAATCGCCAAGCGCCAGGCGGTTATGAATCCAGAAAATACGTTTTACTCTGTGAAACGCTTTCTCGGTCGTAAATACGATGAAGTTTCGAACGAGATGACCGAAGTTTCATATAAGGTGCAGCGAAACAGCAGCGGCAACGTCAAGCTAGACTGCTCCGCTGCTGGCAAGGAATTTGCACCCGAAGAAATTTCAGCCCAGGTTCTGCGAAAGCTGGCCGACGATGCCAGCGCCTATTTGGGCGAAAAGGTAACGCAGGCCGTTATTACGGTTCCAGCTTACTTCAACGATTCCCAGCGTCAGGCCACTAAAGACGCCGGAAAGATTGCCGGTCTCGAAGTCCTACGGATCGTTAACGAACCCACCGCGGCATCATTGGCCTATGGCTTAGATAAGAAAACAAACGAAACGATCTTAGTCTTCGATCTCGGAGGCGGAACCTTTGACGTCTCTGTTTTAGAAGTGGGTGATGGCGTTGTTGAAGTGAAGTCCACGAACGGTGATACCCACCTTGGTGGTGATGACTTTGACAAAAAGATTGTTGATTGGCTCGCTAATGAGTTCAAGGCCAATGAAGGTGTCGATCTACGACAGGATAAGCAAGCGCTACAGCGTCTCACCGAAGCGGCGGAGAAAGCCAAGATTGAGCTATCCGGCGCAACGCAGGCCAATATCAACTTACCTTTTGTCACAGCAACTCAGGAGGGTCCAAAACACTTAGATACAACTCTCACTCGGCGTCAGTTTGAGGAGATGTGTGCTGATCTGCTGGATCGATGCCGCGTGCCGGTAGAGCAGGCACTTAGAGATGCCAAGCTCTCCAATAGCGATATCAATGAAGTGGTGTTGGTGGGCGGTTCTACCCGTATCCCAGCGGTTCAAGAACTCGTGAAGCGCACCATCGGCAAAGAGCCATCTCAGGGCGTCAACCCCGACGAAGTTGTGGCGATTGGCGCTGCCGTTCAGGCGGGTGTCTTAGCAGGTGAAGTTAAGGATCTGCTCCTGCTGGACGTGACGCCACTCTCTCTCGGCGTTGAGACCCTGGGAGGCGTGATGACACGACTGATTGATCGCAACACAACCGTTCCTGCTAAGAAATCAGAAGTGTTCTCCACGGCTGATGATGGTCAAACAAGCGTTGAGATTCATGTGCTGCAGGGCGAGCGCGAGCTAGCGTCTGCTAACAAAAGCCTGGGTACTTTCAAGCTGGACGGCATTCCATCTGCCCCCAGAGGCATTCCTCAAATTGAGGTGACGTTTGACATCGACGCGAACGGGATTCTATCTGTTTCAGCAAAGGACAAAGGTTCGGGCAAAGAGCAGTCGATCACAATTTCAGGTTCCTCAACGCTGGATAACAGCGAAGTGGATCGGATGGTCAAAGATGCTGAGTCTCACGCCGATGAAGACCGTCAGCGCCGTGAGCGGATTGATGCCAAGAATAATGCTGATGCAGCCGTTTACCAGGCTGAAAAGCAGCTTCAGGAGCTGGATGATAGGATCGCAGCCTCAGACAAGGCGCGCGCTGAAGGGTTGATTAAGGAGCTGAAAGATGCGATCGCATCTGAAGACACCAACCGCATGCAGTCTCTGACTCAGGATCTACAGCAGGCGCTGATGCAAGTTGGAAGTTCCCTCTATGGCCAAGCAGCGGCTGATGCCCCTTCTGCTCCATCAGATTCTCCCAGCAGCGACGACGTGATTGATGCTGATTTCGTCGAGAGCAAATAGCCCCACCTCAGCGTTATGATGCAATGTGACAGACTAACTAAGCTAGCCTGTCACATTGCAAAACTTTTAGATGATCTGTATTAGGCTGAGCCTAACTACCATCAGCAAAAAGACCACAGTCTAGCTACGCTCCAGTCAAGTATTCTCTAGCCATAGAGGCTTTAATTATGAGTCCATCTCCTCCAGAACCTAGCATTCCAAGAGATCTAGCTATCGTTAAAGTGAGTCCTGAAACTGATGCTCTCGTTGAACGAGACATGCCGGATGCCGAAGAATCTGTCAAACAGGAAACAAAGAATCTCGTCGAGGCTCTCAAGCGGAAAGCGCAAGCCGAAGTTCAAGGTGCGCAAAACGTGGCTTTAGATACCTACCTCGCAGCAGTACAAACAGCAAAAGAAGCGGTCAATGAAACCCAGCTCATTGATCCGAAGCAAATTGAGCGATCCGCCAATCTTTTAGCTCAAGATGCTCAAGATAACTGGCAGGGCATGGTGGATGAAATGACATTACTGGGCGATCGTCTGGCCGAAGCGGCCCAAGCCGCCTGGGATGTCCTAACTCGGCCCAAATAAAAGGAGGAGGAAAGAGCCTAGAACAGCCTTTTGCAGGCCGCTTTTTACTTTTTTGTGCTCACCCTGGGGATTCGCCGATCATCTCTTCAACCTCAGCTCGTGAAAGATAGGACCATGGCGTCCCCGGTTTCGGCAGCGTAAACCCGTCCTTCGCCCATTCAATCGGAATCTTACGGAACGCACCCAGTAAATCTAATGGTTCTGGGGTGCAAGAGAGCCATGTTGTGCGGTCTGGATCGAGCTGATAAGTATCCGTTGCCCCCGTCACAATCGCCTCAATGCGCTTGATCGCGAGTGTCTCGTCCTCAGCTTCAGAATTTTCGACAATCACTACGTCGAAATTGGGCCTCCGGTAAATCGTGAGCTGACAAGTTGAAGGCGTACCTTCAAGTCCCTGGAACGTATAGGTGACCACTTCTGCAGGCATAGCTTCTCTCTTAATTCCTTTCCGCCGACGGTTGAGTCACTCTTACTGTACTCTATGTACCCAGCGCTCAAGATTCAAGACGACAGGGATGCCTTGTAATCTACATCCCACCAGCAGCGGGGCAAACTCTCACCAGAAGGAAACCGCAGTTGTTCCTTGGGGTAATCTGTGGGCGGCTGCTCTTCTTCACCTGCTTGTGAGCGACCAGATACCTCTTGGTGCATAGGGTTAAACAGAGTCTCAACATCCAAAATCTTGATGAGCGTTTCAGTTTGCTTATTTTGTAAAAACATAGGTCGCTAATTGAGTTAACAGATAGTACCGATCACCGATGATCACGCATGGCTTGAGATAGCCCTTCGCTATGCGGCTCAGTGGCCCATAATCTAACAGCTTCAGAGAAGGCAGAGCATCTATCAATTGGCGTAAGTTTTCATAGATCAGCAAAGCATTTTGGGCAGAGACAAACTCAAGGGCAATGCTATTTTTCTCTTCTTTATTTCTTTCTCTATCTTTAGATACAGGCAGGCTGGAACTGAGCTTGTCTAGACTTATGAGAATGGTTTACTGCAGTATGGCCTGCAAGTCCATTATTTATGACAGCACCAATCTTGATTAGCCTCTAAACTGAGCTTCGCTGCATCTCTGCACTCAAGCCCTTAATACTTAGCCGTCTCGCATCAGCCGACACCTAAGAGTAGATAAGAGTCAGTAGAGATCCAGGCTATGCTCCTGATTTAATCAACATTCCTGAAGTCAATAGGCAGCTTGTGTCTCAGAACAGGTTTGCCCGCTGCTCTAAGCGAAACAGCACTGCAGTTAAGAGAACGGTTCTTGACCACTGGTGTTTCCTAGTTCCGCACGCTCCAGACTCATAGGAACATTCATTGTGAATCAAAATACTTCGGCAAACCAGTTGCTAGCGGCTTTGCCTGCGGCTGAGTATGGAAAGCTTGTCTCCAGTTTAGAAAAGGTATCCTTAGAGAGTGGGCAAATTCTCTATGAACCCGGTGAACCCATCCAGGATGTTTACTTCCCGCTGCGAGCCGTTGTTTCTTTAGTCTCAATCATGGAGAACGGTGCGACGACTGAGGTCGGAATAGTCGGATCTGAAGGCATGGTTGGGCTGCCGATTCTTTGGGGTGGCCAATCCATGACCAGTCGGGCCATTGTCCAAATTCCTGATGGTGCCTTTAGGCTGACGGCCGAAAAATTGATGGAGTTCGCTCAACCCGGTACTGTTCTTTTCAAGCACTTGCTGCTTTACACGCAGGCGCTATTCAGCCAGGTTTCTCAGACGGCGGCCTGTAACCGGCAACATACGATTGAAGAACGTCTTGCCCGCTGGCTGCTCTCAGCCCAGGACTGCGTGCAGCAAGATGAACTGGGGCTGACCCAAGAATTTATTAGTAATATGCTGGGCATCAATCGTCCCGGTGTCACCATTGCGGCCGGCATTCTGCAGCGAGCAGGTCTGATTCGCTATCGACGGGGCCGGATTACGATCCTAGATCGAGATGAGCTGGAGGCTGCTAGCTGCGAGTGCTATTCCCTCGTAAAGACAGAGTATCGGCGATTAAATCGCCTCCAAAAGCAGGGAGAGTCCCTTGGCTAACTTTTTTGACTATGTTCGAGGTCTAACAGACGCTCATAATCAGCTATGGAAGGCTGAAATGCAGTACAGGCGAGTTTTTCGCTGTTCAATGACACCTCTCGCTAGTGATTTATAGAGAACCTTGGCAAAAACAGACAGGCGACATCTTGAGTGCCTCATGCTGTTGGTGCGATCGCATTCTCTTTCAAGAAAATGGGATTTTGTTTTGTCAGCATTGCTGGCAGAAGCCCGCCGGAGAGCGACAACCGCCGCGAATTTTAGCCGTTGATGATAATTTTGATAGCCTACTGGTGATCTCTGCTACCTTGGAATCGTTTGGGTTTCCCTACGTTGGCCTATCGGAGGGGTTGAGGATGATTCCGTTCCTGCAGCAGTACGAAGCCGATCTGATTTTGCTAGATGCGTTGTTGACCGACATCGACAGTCAAGCTCTGCTTGAATCCCTGCGGCGGAATGTTGCGACCCAAGACATTCCGATTGTGGCGGTGACGGCCTTGGCTAACATGAGCGATCGCGAGCGCCTATTGTCTGTTGGCTTCAATGACTATCTCAGTAAACCCTACCAGCTTGATGATCTCAGAAGAGTCATATTGAAGAACCTGCCCAAGTCCTCCTTACCCTAAAGCCACACATATTTTTGCAGCGTATATTCTTTGTGCGTGACTCTGTAGACAAGATAGTAGGATGTGCTTGCCTCTACAGACTTTCCCTGTCTTTCCTTTTACAATTACTGTCACTCATCATCAACATTGGCCTATGACTGCGTCTAATGCTTTGCTAAGTTCATTTGAGCTGCGAGATCTGTCACTGCAGAACCGAGTAGTGATGGCTCCGATGACGCGATCTCGAGCGGGCAAAGAACAGTTGGCAAATGCTCTGATGGCGGAATACTATACCCAGCGAGCCTCTGCAGGATTAATCATTACGGAGGGAACGTTTATTTCCGATCAGGCCATCGGTTGGCAGCACGTTCCCGGCATCTATACGGATGAACAGACTCAGGCTTGGCAGCAGGTTACAGATGCTGTTCATGCTCAGGGAGGAACCATCTTTCTGCAACTATGGCACTGCGGACGTGCGTCCCACAGCAGCTTTCATGAGCACAATCAGCCTCCGGTTGCACCGTCAGCGATCAAGATTGACGGCGATTCAATTCACACACCGGAGGGTAAGCAGCCTTACGAAACGCCTCGTTCTTTGGAAACTGATGAAATTGCGCAGGTCGTGGATGATTATCGACGCGCGGCTAAGAATGCGAAGGCTGCAGGCTTCGATGGCGTTGAAGTTCACAGTGCCAACGGATATTTGCTCGACAGCTTTCTGCAGAGCAAAACAAATCAGCGCCAAGATGATTACGGCGGCAGTCTGGAAAACCGCTATCGCTTGCTCAAGGAAGTTGTGGAGGCTGTTACTGCGGTTTGGCCTGCTAACCGAATCGGCGTGCGGCTGTCGCCTAACGGTAACTACAACAGCATGGGATCTCCTGACTACCGCGAGACGTTTTCCTATGTGGCACAGCAACTCAATAGCTTCGGATTAGCCTACCTGCACGTGCTTGATGGTTTGGCGTTTGGGTTCCACGAGCTGGGTGAACCGATGCAGCTTAGTGAGTTTCGCTCATTGTTTGATGGCCCGCTCATGGGTAACTGCGGATATAGCCGAGAAGAGGCAGAAGATGCGATCGCAAACCAACAGGCAGACTTAATCTCCTTTGGTCGTCCGTTCATCAGCAATCCCGATTTGGTGAAGCGTTTCACGAACGACTGGCCCCTTAACCCGTCGCCGGATCAAGGCATTTGGTATTCCTTCGATAAAGAAGGGTATACCGACTTTCCTACTTACGCGGAGTAGAACTAGCAAGTGGTGCCCCAAACTTGCTTCAGTCCTCCTTGAGGTGATGGGTATATAGCCAAAATCTATCTCGCTAAGACAATGGATGTCTATCTTTTGGTCGAGGCTCTGCCAGTGTTTGCCTCCTACTCTGATGGTGGAATAAATACTATTGTTTAGACCCCAAGAGCTATGAGCCAGCCGACAGATTCCAAGCAGGACAGTGTGCAGCAGCCTCTCACGCCTGAGCAAATTTCACCAGAGAAGCAGACCCAGCCAGAAGCAGACCCAGCAGATCTAGCGGTTAATTCCGGTGACGTTGTTAATTCAGAAAAGACCGTAGAAGAGAAAGCTCAACAGGTGGCAGTGAACGCCTCAGATATTACGGGTGATCGTGAAGTGGTTCCCACATACTTTGTGGTTGATCAGCCCGATGGTGAGCAAGAAGCGCTCCACCACGTTAAAGATGCGGAGAAAATTTCTGATACGATTCGGCAAGCGAGAGTCGACGAAGAGGGCGATCGCAAATGGCGGTAATGCTCTTTATACATCGATGAGGTTCCCTGCATGACTCGCATCCTTGTTTTGTACGCCTCACTCGGTTCTGGACACGTCAGTGCCGCGCGAGCGTTGTGCGATGCCTTCTCTAAAATCCCCGATTTAGAGGTTCACAGCGAAGACGCTCTGGCCCACGCCAGCCCTATCTATCGGGGCCTGATCGTGCGCACCTATGAGCAGCTCAGCGAAAACATGCCGATTTTATACAAGGCATACTACGAAGGCAGCGACGTTGATGATTTAGAGCGATCGCTCGACAATAATCTGGCTTGGGCCAAACTAGAGCGACTGTTCTTCCGTGAACTGGGCCAACTGGTTCGCAATATTGATCCTGATATCGTGGTCTGCGTGCAGCAGATTCCGAGCCGTTTACTGCAGCTTCTAGAATCTGAAGATCAGGTCTCAATGCCGCAGTATGTGGTGGTGACCGATGCCGTGGTTCACAGCACCTGGATCAATAACGGCGTTGATAAGTACTTCCTGCCCAACGAAATTAGCAAGCGGATGCTGATGCAGCGCGGCATCGACGCTGACGCACTTCACATCTCTGGGATTCCCGTAGACCTTAAGATTGCAGAGCCAAAGGTGAAAGCGGAGGTGCGATCGCAACATAGTCTTCCCCCCAACCAACCGATCATCACTCTCTTTGGGGGTGGCCTGAACGCCAAGCGAGTCCGCAGGATGGTTCAGGATTTGCTAGAGTCCCCGGAATCTGGACTCTTAGTCGTCGCTGCAGGCCGTAGTGATGAACTGCTAGAGGCCCTGGAAGATATGGATGATGGGCCACACATGCGGCTCAAGAAAGTTGGCATGATTGATTATGTAGATGATTTGATTGTGGCTAGCGACCTAGTGATTACCAAAGCTGGAGGCTTAATTACCAGCGAAGTTCTCGCCCGCAGCACTCCAATGGTGATTGTTGACCCGATCCCCGGCCAAGAAGAAGAGAATGCAGACGTGATTGCTGCTGCGGGTGCAGGGGTGCAAATTCGATTGCCTGAAATGGTAGCTCCTGCTGTTCGGTTTTTGCTCAAGCACCCAGAGCGACTAAAAGAGATGCAGCAGTGGGCCAATGCGTTGGGGCGCCCTCACGCCGCGCTTGAAATCACTGAACAAATTATGGCAGATGCGCAGTCTCGCACGTTGTCCCAAGCTTCCTAGCAAAAGGCTGGCGATCCAAAGCTGGCCGTACATCGGCCTCTCCTCTGGGAGGAGATTACTAAAAACCTCAAAAAACGGATATGACTTCTACCCAACCCTTTCTCTGGGGTGTTGCCACCTCTGGTTATCAAAGCGAAGGGGGCTTCAACGGCCCCGACCAGCCCCAAAACAACTGGTCTCAAGCAGAACAATCCGGAGAGGTGATGACAACGGGTGCAGCGTCAGAGTTCTGGCAGCGCTATGAAGACGACTTTACAACCTGCAAACAGATGGGGCTAACGGCATTCCGAATGGGCCTAGAATGGCCACGGATTCAGCCAACCACGGACCACCAAACGGGCCTTGCTCCCACCTATGACCGCGCCGCCATCGATGCCTATGCCGATCGGATCGCCGCCTGTCGCCGCCAGGGGTTAGAACCGATTGTCACGCTGCAGCACTTTACCCATCCCGCTTGGCTGGGAATAGATGCATGGCTAGAGGAGCGGACCATTAGCGCTTTTGCTGATTACGTTCAGGTGACGGTGACGCAGCTCAATCGTCGATTAGTAGAGGTTCATGAGCTAGCGCCAATCCACTGGTATATCACGATTAACGAACCCAATATTCTCGTCAACAACACCTATCTCAATGATCAATTTCCTTCAGAGACAAAGGGCGGTCTGGACCATATTTTTCGAGCCTACAGTCATTTATTAGCGGCCCATGTCTACGCCTACAATTTAATTCACGACACCTACGAAGCCCAGGGATGGCCAACGCCGAAGGTCTCGCTCAACACCTACTGTAGCGATCTGTACTGGTCTGACCAGCTGATCTGGGATTTGTTGCTCAGCAGACAGCGAGGTATTCAGCGTGCCGACCTATCGGACTACGTATACAACAGTGCCAAACGATTAGAGACAGCCTTGAGTGAAGCTAACTTTCCATTCAAGCGCGACTTACCCTACCGATTGGGACAAGCGGTGCGCTGGGTCGCAAACCAGGCTGGGCATCGGACCTTCGAAGCCAGCAAGCTAGAGAAGTTCTTTCAGGTTTTGGAAGGATCGGTGCGATCGCAAGTCGTCGATTACCTCGCTTTTGACTACTACGATCCGTTTTTAGCTCACACATTGAGGTTTCCAATCTTTTCAGACTTTGAGTTCGAAACAAAAGGTCTAAGAAGCTGGCTCGTGAGCGGCATGATGAGCAAATGGTGGGAATGGCGCAGTCTACCCAATGGGCTATATTTCTTCACCCAATACTATGCCCAAGCTTTTCCTGACCTACCCATTCTGATTGCAGAAAATGGCATGGCCCTACGGCGCAAACCGGACAACAGTATTGTCGCGCCCCGACAGGATCAGCTCAGCCGCAGTGACTTTTTGAAAGCCCACCTTGGGCAAGTACAGCGCTTACGAGAGGAAAAGATTCCGCTGGTGGGCTACATGCATTGGTCGTTAACCGACAACTACGAATGGGGGTCCTATACACCCCGGTTCGGGCTATTTAGCATTGATTTCACCCAGGGTGGAGAGCGGCAAAAAGTAGATCAGCTCGGCGATTGCCCCTCAGAAACCTATGCAGCATTTATCCAGCAGCAGAAATCAACGGCAATTGTTAAGCTTCATGCTGATGGTTCTTGAGATGACAGTCGCTCTCAGCAAGGGAAAATATCACCCTGCCGCAGACACCTCCGATCAAATAGATTTCAGCTGCAGCGTGGAGCTAAGTAGAACAGACTCCCCTGAGAGAATATTAGGGAATCTAGAACCTCAACAGCTTGGCTAAGCCAACAAGTTTCAACTTGCCTATTTTTGCGATTGATGAGCCAGCGACATTGTCCTAGATCGTTTCCTTGAACGGAGTATCAACTTTTTCAAGACAAGGTCACTGGAGCTTTTGGAAGCAGGCGAAGACATTGTAGGAATCAGTGGCGAGTAGCCCCACCATCCCTTCAAAAACAACGCCCCACCAAAAGGCAAGGCGCTTTGTAATTTCAAACCGAGAAGCAGTTATTCAACCCCTTCAATTTTGTCTTCGACCTCTTGGTAAAGCTCACGCAGCTTATCGAGGTTCTCTTCACTGGTTTCCCAATAGCCGCGACCATTGACCTCCAGCAAAGTGCTAACCACCTTACGAAACGAGTGAGGGTTGAGGTTCATCAAGCGATTCCGCATCTCTTCATCGTCGATGAAGGTAGTGTTCACATCTTCATAAACCCAGTTATCTACGGCACCAGCCGTTGCCGACCAGCCCATTGTATTGACCAATCGCTTGGATAGCTCACGCACACCTTCGTAACCGTGGCTAAGCATTCCCTCATACCACTTGGGATTGAGGAGCTTCGTACGGGCATCAAGACGGACGGTTTCGCTGAGCGATCGCACTTGTGCATTCGCCGTTGTTGTATCAGCAATATACGAATTTGGCTTCTTCTTATCGTCCCGAAGACTCGAAACCACCTTTGTTGGATCCGAGTCAAAGTAGTGACTCACGTCCGTGAGGCTAATCTCAGAGGAATCTAGGTTTTGGAATGTGGCATCTACAGTTTTGAGCGATGCTTCCAAAATCTGCCGAGACTGGTCCATATCGCCAGGGCTATCTGACGAGAAGGCAAAGGACTTGCGCTGCAGATACATCTCCTGCAGTTCAGCCTCTTCGTCCCAACTGCTGTTTTCAACTGCCAGGTTTACGTTGGCTGCGTAAGAACCAGAGGCATTGGAGAAGATTCGAGTCGCGGCCTGTCGGACACTGACACCTAAATCGTCGGCCTGCTGCATCGCGTGCTTACGAACAAAGTTCATCTCTAGCGGCTCGTCAGCTTCCGCTGCCATCTTCACAGCTTTGTCGAGCAGCGCCATTTGGTTGATGAACAAATCTCGGAAGACGCCAGAACAATTCACCACCACGTCAATACGAGGGCGACCCAATTCCTCAAGAGACAGCAGCTCGATCTTATTGACGCGACCAAGAGAGTCAGGCATGGGCTTAGCGCCTACCATCCACATAACCTGGGCAAGAGATTCACCATAGGTTTTGATGTTGTCTGTGCCCCAGAGAACAAGAGCAATAGACTCAGGCCACTCACCATTATTCTCAATCTTCTGACGCTCTAGAAGCCGGTCGACAACTACTTTGGCCGACTGCACGGCTGCGGCAGTTGGAATCGCCTGCGGATCGAGGGCATGGATATTCTTGCCCGTGGGCAGTACATCTGGATTGCGAATGGGGTCGCCGCCAGGGCCAGGAAGAACGTACTCACCTTCTAAAGCCTGGACTAGAGCACCGACTTCGTTGTCGGCTACCACCTGCTTGAGGCAGAACTCTAGATACTCAATCAGCGGCTGCAGCGTCTCTTCATCCACGTCAGGATAGCCGGATTCTGCAAGAGCTTTGACCCAAGGCTCTTGCTTTTTGCCGAAGTTGAATAGCTTCAGCGGTGACAGCTTAGAAACGCGGCCCTCTTCATCAATTTGGGTATGGACAAGAGCGGAGACTGCCGCGCGGGTCGCTTCAGTGATGGAGTTGAGTAACTCCACATCCTCAAGCACACCGCGATCGCTGTTGTGAAAAATCTCTTCTCGGTCACGATTGACGCTGCGGGCAATCAGGCTGGGCAGACTGACGATTTCTTCTTCTTCACGATCAAGGCTGGCGATGTTGACTAGAGTTGCGATCGCTTCTTCTGCAGTCGGGGGCTTACCCACCACATGCAGACCACAGGGCAGCAGACGCGCCTCAATCTCCATTAGCTTGATGTAGATCTTGCCGACTATCGTGTCGCGCTCTCCAGCGGACATCGTTTCAGCATCTACATCTGGCAGGTTTACATCCTGATCGAGATTACAAAGACGAGCCTTGTCCATAATCGTGTTGACAATCGCGACACCGCGACCGCTGTCTTTTAGCGTCTGATAAGAGCCAATGAGTTCATTGAGTTCCTTCAGCCCTTTATAAAGACCAGCATTCTCCGCTGGAGGCGTGAGGTAGCTGATCGTGTTGGCATAACTGCGTCGCTTTGCAATCGTCGCCTCTGACGGATTGTTAGCCGCATAGTAATAAAGGTTGGGAATATTGCCGATTAGCGTGTCGGGATAGCAGTCGTTAGACATACCGATCTGCTTTCCGGGCATGAACTCCAGAGAGCCGTGGGTACCGAAGTGAAGAACCGCATCCGCCTGCCATACTTTCTCTAGATAGGTGTAGTAGGCCGCAAATCCGTGGTGAGGACTCGCTGAGCGAGAGAACAGCAGCCGCATCGGATCGCCTTCATAACCAAAAGTAGGCTGAACACCGATAAACAAATTGCCGTAGTGCTTACCAAAGATTAGAAGGTTCTGACCGTCGCTATTAAGATTTCCCGGTGGCTTACCCCAGGACTCCTCTAAACGCTGTGAATAGGGTGTCAGGGATTCGTACTCACTGACAGACATCCGATGAGCGATGTTGAGTTCAGGACTGTTGTACTGAGCTTGCGCATCATGGAGAATCTCCAGCATTAGCTCTTCTGACGTCTCCGGCAGACCTTCGATGGAGTAGCCTTCTTCTTTGAGAGTTTCCATCACTTTATAAATAGAACCGAAGACATCTAGGTAGGCGGCTGTACCGACGTTGCCTTTATCTGGCGGGAAACTGAAGACCGTGATCGCCAACTTCTTTTCAGCCCGTTTCTTATGGCGGAGGTTGACCCACTTCATGGCTCGCTGGGCGACCATCTCAATACGATCTTGAAGTGCGATCGCACGTCCGGTCACCCCGTCACGACCCGACAAAACAATCGGCTCAATCGCACCATCTAATTCAGGAATCGCAATCTGCAGCGCTGCCTGAATTGGGTGAAGGCCCAGATCGCTCTCCTCCCATTCCTCAGTGGTTTGGAACACCAGCGGCAGCGCCACCATATAGGGGCGATTCAGCTTCTTGAGCGCATCCACCGCCTTGGGATGATCCTGACGCGCAGGACCGCCGACTAGGGCAAAACCCGTGAGAGAAACAACCGCATCTACAAGCGGAGTCTGCCCGTTGGCCGGATCATAGAAGTACTCCTCAACGGGCTTCGAAAAGTCTAGACCACTTGCGAATACGGGAATGACCCGAGCGCCGCGAGACTCTAGCTCTTGAACGGTCGCAACGTAGTGAGCATCATCGCCTGTTACCAAATGTGTCCGTTGCAAAATCAGGCCCACGGTAGGCGCATCGACTGCCCGCAGAGCCTCAGGGATATCTTTACGAGAAGAGAACCAGTTGAGGTACTCTTTAACATCGCTGAACATTTCCAACGCTAGCGGATGCCAAATCCCTGTATCAAGATAGGTGACCGGATCGGCAAATTGAACCTTATCCTCAAGCTCAGGAATATACCGATTCGCCAGCATCAGCAGGAAGTTCTCAAGGTTGTCCTCTGAGCCACCGAGCCAATACTGAAAGCTGAGCATGAAGTTGCGAGCATCCTGCGCCTTGTCTACTGGCAGGTACTTAAGCACCTTGGGCAATGTCCGCAAGAGCTTCAACATGCCGTCTTGGAAAGAGGCCCCCTTCTCTTCTTTCCGCTTGCGCATGAACTGTGCGATCGCACTTTGGGACTGACCCAAATTCGCCATCGTAAAGCTACCCATCTTGTTGAGGCGCATAACCTGCGGCATCGATGGGAACACCACCGCTACATCTAAATTGTCACGGTGGGGCTGAACAGCTTCGACAACCTTATCGGCAAGGTCTTCAATAAAGATTAAAGATGCAATAAAGATATTGGCGTTCGCGACATCTTCTTGAAAGGCTTCATAGTTCTCAGGAGAGCGCAACTCTTCGAGCAAATAGCCACTTAACTCAATGGCTAACTCCGAGTGACCCTTATTAATGGCCTTAGCTGCCGCCGTGAGCGAGCTTTGATACTGCGGCTCTAACACGACATAGACCACTTTCATCAAGGAGCGACCGCGCAAATCATTAGGCGCAACGTGTCTAATCGTGGATTTGACGTGGGTGAACATGCAAGCGAACTCCTTAGGGACAGGGTATACGTTTGTTGACGATCCTTCGTTTATATTTACGATCTCTATCAAAGAAATCGAAACTAAAACGACGACAACACTGGAACTGACACAATTTGATAGAAATTTCGCAACACTTGTTTACGGTGCGTTACAAAACCGGCAGTAATTGCTTACAAAAGCACCTTAGCTTGTAAGGCCAAGAGAACAGGGCGAAGGCAGTCACTCTATAGGTTAGCGACCGTACACATACTTAATTGTAAGGGCTAGACGGATGGAGCAAAAGGAAGAGATGCCTAAGATTACGACAAGTACTTAGCGATGCGTTCCGGCACTATCGCACTAGTGGAGGAGAGAAGATACTCTGGTCGGCGCATCTTTGTCCATAAGCTTAAGGAAACATTAGGTTAACTTTTATTCGGCCCCAGAGCCGATATTGTATAGAAGCATTGCAAGTTGAAGGCTGCAATAGAGGCTCTATAGAGAGTTAAAGTTCTTGCAGTTCAGCAGTTTGCACCATGCACTCTTCTAGAAAAACATGCTATAAATAGAAGAGTAGAGTTAACAAAAAGTAACGTTAGCTTCATTAACAATCTGTTTTACCGAGCTTGTTACAGCAGATTTGTTGCCTTTAAAATGTTGATTTTTAGGAACAGTACCTGTCATGGATTTTTTGGATAAAGTACTGGAAAAGCTTAAGGACGTTGCCCGACGGGTCGCTGAGATCCTTCTTGGTCCTGATATGGAACCAGAAATGGAGCCTGTGCCAATTCCTGTTCGGAACCGCGAAATCTACCGCTAGCCAGTCGGCTACCCAGAATTTTGAGCATCGGTGACTTGAGCATCTTGGTTCTGCATGGGCCAAACTTGAACCTTTTAGGGCAGCGTGAACCAGAGATATATGGTTCGTCCACCTTAAATGACATTGATCAAGCTCTGATACAGCTCTCTGCTGAACTTGACGCTAAGATTCAGCCGCTACAGTCAAATCATGAAGGCAGTCTGGTAGACGCGGTTCAAAGTGCGGCAAAGCAGCACCAAGGCATCCTTATTAATGCTGCAGCTTACACACATACGAGTGTCGCATTGAGAGATGCGATCGCATCTGTTGGTCTCCCCGCAGTCGAGGTGCACCTTAGCAACATCTACAAGCGCGAAGATTTTCGTCATCATTCATACATCGCGCCAGTAGTGGTTGGCCAGATTAGTGGCTTTGGTGCTGATAGCTATACCTTGGGGCTACGTGCCCTCGTGAACCATATTCGGTCGCAGCACTGAAGCTGATTTCGCACCGTCTTGATAAACAGTTTGCCCTAGAGTCGAAAAGCAGCAAGGTCTTCGCTTGCTTTAGGCTGGTCCTTGCTTCGCTTACCATTGCTTGAAGCGGCAGACGCTGAAGATATCGAAGAACTTACTTCAGAGTTCACCTGTACCTGAGTGACTAGATCCTTCCAGGATACCTGCTTATTTTGCTCCAGCACCGCTAGCAGATCGACAAAGGCTTTAATTGTGTTTCGGGGAGTGCGGAAATAGGCTTCGCCGATATACTGCGAGCAGTGGGCCATGAAAGCCTGGATACCGTCATCGGGAATCAACTTCTGCTTAGGATTGCCGCTGGTAAACACCATCCGAATTTTGCTGAGCAATATATATAAGTCTTCTGCACTCAGGTTCGCGAGCCGGATCACAGGGCCAGTGTAGTCGACCAGTCCTTGAGCAGCAAAGCTATTCTCGGCCAAACGGGTCTGAAGCGCCGGATAGCTGTAGAGACCCTTGCGCGAATCCATGAGAAATTCTGGTGTGCCGCCCATGATAAAACCAATACCAGAGGCTGTGCCCTGCAGGCTATCGTTGAGGATGCGTAAGATTTGCTCGTAGTTCGTTTTGCGGGACTGGGTATGGGCCATTTTATAGAGATTGACCATCTCATCCATGCACACCAGGAAACCGCTGTAGCCTGCTAGCTTCACGAGCTGGGCAAACAGCTTTAGCTGATCATAAACAGAGGCATCATCTACGATGGAGCGCACCCCCAAAGCCGCACGGGCTTCAGTTTTAGTGGTGAATTCTCCTCGCAGCCAGCGGACAGCATTGGCTTTGAGAGTATCGTCTCCAGAGTCGTGGCCCCGCCAGTAGGCAGCAATGACTTCGGCGAAGTCATAGCCCCCCACATACTCAGAAAGATGAGCCAATCGCTCTCGGATGATTTCTTCGGGGTCTAAGTTGCGATCGCGTCCCTCTGCAATAGCGGATGTCACAAACCGCTCCACGACACTAGACAGGGCACCACCTTCAGGCTTCGTGCGCGTAGACAAATTCGCCATCAACTCAGAATACAGAGCACGGGCCTGTCCGTTTGTGGCATGGAGCCTGCGATCGGGCGTGAGATCAGCCTGGGTGGTGACAAACTTCTTTTCCATTGCGATCGTACGCATTAGCGACAGAAAGAAGGTTTTACCCGAACCATATTCGCCAATCACAAAGCGGGTTGCAGAGCCACCATCAGTAATCCGCTCAATGTCACGCAATAGTGCCTTAATTTCTTCTACACGGCCCACCTGGATCAGATGCTGACCTTTACGGGGAACAACACCAGCCTGCAAAGCCTGAATGACGGCATCTCGTTCCTTTGGCTTAATTTTGGCCGTAGCCATTCTCGACTCCCGTTGCTGAACCATGCTGGCGTCTATGACCGCCACGCTGGCAACAGTCTAAGGGAAACCCACAGCAATAACAATCTTGCCTTAGCCCATTGCACCATCGGGAGTACAGCGCATCTATCCTTGCAGTTGCTTCAAAACGGCCTGAGCCACCGCCGCCGAGGATGCTGGATTCTGACCCGTGATCAATTTTCCATCCGTGAGGATGTAGGGTTGCCAGTCTTCGCCCTTGGAGTAGTTGCCACCCCTAGATTTGAGTTCATCTTCAACTAAAAAGGGGACGATCTCAGTCAATTCAACAGCAGCCTCTTCCGTATTGCTAAAGCCAGTCACAGATTTTCCTTGCACAAGAGGCGCGCCATCAGGCGTCTTAGTATGGCGAAATACAGCAGGAGCATGACACACAGCAGAGACCGTTTTCCCAGCGGCAAACATCGCCTCAATCACCGCAATAGACTTAGAGTCTTCTGCCAGATCCCATAGCGGCCCGTGACCTCCGGGATAGAAAACGGCATCATAGTCAGCAGCGTTGATGCTGTTCAGGGTCACTGTATTGGCAAGTGCGGCTTGGGCTTCTGGATCGGCATCAAAACGATGGGTAGAATCAGTTTGCTGGCTCGGGTCATTGCTTTTCGGGTCAAGGGGAGGCTGTCCTCCTTTAGGAGAAGCGAGTGTGATCTGGGCCTGAGCATCTTTAAAGACGTAATAGGGGGCCGTAAATTCTTCTAGCCAAAAGCCTGTTTTCTTATCGGTGTCGCCCAAGCGATCGTGGGAGGTCAAAATCATGAGAATCTTCATATTGATGGCTCCAGTTGTGATCTTTTCTAGCTGTAGAATAGCCGCGTAGTGCCTAGCTTTGCGCCTTCGCTATCACCTTAATTCATTCAGAACTAGAGTAATTGAGGAAATCCTGAGACATTAATGAATTCTGAGACTCAAAATGGTTTCACGTACAGAATGGGTTAACGACCTTAACATCGGTCCCCTCAAAATCACGAACGTTCCAATTCACGAGGGTTAATCCATAGCTCAGAGCCGTAGCAGCAATCTGTTTGTCCAAAGCATTTTGAGAATGGGGTACGCGCAACTTCCCCCACACCTGTGATTCAATAGCGGTGAAATCTAGAACATGATCGGCATAGTCACCTAGTACTCAGTCATCAGACAGAGAAGCGACTCTGGTTCATGCTGCTTCACCTTCGTTCGTTCTTTTTCACCAACCTTGGTATTCCTAACGGTGTATAGATTTTGATCATTGTATATTCATAAATTGAGACGACAGGATGGGGCTATCCAGTTGAGGAAGATTTACCTATGCCCAGTGCCTATATCAATGAGATCGGAAAGTTTCTGCCGGGGGATGCAATTCCCAACCATGAAATAGAAGCCCACCTTGGCCAGGTCAACGGTCAACCCTCTAGAGCCAGAAAATGTGTTCTCAAGCGCAACGGCATCCAGCAGCGCTATTACGCGATCGATGCGCAGCAAAAAACCTGCTATTCCAACAGTCAAATGGCAGCCCATGCCGTTCGAGATGGCTTAGCCAATGCTCCACTGATGGCTCAAGAGGTTGACCTCCTTGCCTGTGGAACGACACTCCCAGACCTCTTAGTACCCGGATTTGCCAGTATGGTTCATGGTGAACTGCCCGAGCTGTCACCATTGGAGATTGTTTCGACCCAAGGCGTTTGCTGTTCTGGCGTTGCGGCACTTAACTATGCGATCTCGCAGCTTGAGTTGGGGAAACGAAAGAATGCGATCTCAACTGCTTCCGAGTTCGCCTCACGATTGTTCAAGCACACCAAATTTGAAGCCGAAACCTCCATTCAGACCGGTGCCTCACTCCCCTTCGATACCGAATTCCTGCGCTGGATGCTCTCAGACGGAGCCGGAGCCTTCATTCTTCAAGATCGCCCTAACCCAAAAGGTTTGAGCCTACGCGTCGATTGGATTGAACTGATCTCTCATGCCAATGCCTATCCCGTCTGCATGTCTGCTGGGTCCGTAGATGGTCATAAAAGCTGGCTAGACTATCCTTCCTATATCGAAGCCGCCCAGGCTGGAGCCATGAATCTCCGCCAAAATACTCGGCTACTAGATCAGGTGGTCAAGCTCGGGGTTGAAGGCTGGCTGAAGTTAATTGAAATGGGTCGTGTGAATCCGCAAGAGATCGATTGGCTGCTCTGTCACTATTCCTCTCACTTCTTCAAAAGCAAAATTGTGGACCTGCTGGAGAAAGCCAACTGCATGATTCCTGAACACAAATGGTTTACGAACCTCTACACAAGGGGCAATACCGGCTGTGCTTCGATTTATCTGATGCTGGAAGAATTATTCCATTCCGGCAAACTACAGGCCGACCAAAAAATCTTTTGTTTCGTACCCGAAAGCGGACGATTTACTACCGCATACATGATGCTAACCGTTGTGCAGGCTAAGCCCCAATCTTTACCGGCAAGTCCTCAATTCTCCTCAGTCAACAAACCTGAGAGCAAGCAACAGCCAGCCCCCATAGAGGTATCAAAATCAGCCGATCTACTGCGTCAACTCACCTTAACGTGGCTTGAGTTCGAGCGCCAACTTCGCTCAGTGCCCCTCGTGCATAGGCTCCATAACGGCACCTTCTCGCTCGAGGACTATCAGGCGCTGCTGCGTAACCTGCGTCCACAGGTTGCTGAGGGTGCAAGGTGGATTGCCCGGGCAGCCTCTAATTTCACAGACTTTCAGCTCCGCTCCACCTTTATCAAACATGCTCAAGAAGAGCATCGAGACTTCCAAATGCTAGAGCAGAATTATGTTGCGGTAGGCGGTAACCCCATAGAGATTCTCAATGCCCAAAAGAACATTGGTGGTGAAGCTCTCTCAGCCTTTATCTTCCATAAAGCTTCTCAGCTCGACCCCGTTGATCTGATCGGCAGCATGATGATCATTGAAGGGGTTGGCAACCAGCTTGCCGGACAATGGGCAAAGCGAATCCAGGCCACGCTAAATCTATCGACGGAGCAGGTTTCTTTTTTGGCCTACCACGGCGACAACGACGCATCGCACCTACAAAAGCTCGATGCACTGCTGCAGGCTGACTGGATGACGGACGACATTGCCCAGAGAATTTTCAAAACGGCTCAAGTCACGGCCCGACTCTATCGACTTCAGCTAGAGGAGATTGAATAACATGCCACATACCTCTTCCCAGACGCCGCCGGGTTGCTCCGAGTCGCCCGTCTATACTCCTCAACCCTATAATCGCCGTGATCCGAACACTTGGGATGTTTTATACATCGATCAGGCGATTCCCCTCGATCCAGTGGCGAAATCCTACATGCTCAAGGATTTGCAGCACTGGACCCGGAGCTATTTGCTGATTCCAATTAAAGCGATCGCAAATATCTTCCTCGCCATCATCATGACGATCAAGCGTCTATTACCATTCCAGTTCCGAGCCTATCGCTTGATGCATCAGGTTGCGGCTTTCTTTCTCAATCACTTCGTTACGCCCGAAGCCTGCTACCTGATTATTCGCCACATCGGCCTCGGATCTAACATCGCTAATTTCTTAATTGAGAATGGTCCCGATCCTGAAATTGAACGCTCAACCCTGTACCCAAAAACGGTCCATGACTTAGCCGACCGCATGGCGTTTCTAGAACATGATCTGATTCTGTATAACTTCGTTTGGGACTATCACCAGGCCCAAGAAGAACATCCCCAGTGGCTGGCAGCGGTTCAAGAGCGAGGGTTATGCTTCGATAGTATTCAGCCCATTGAAGTCAATATTGACTTTGACAAGCGCCGCTGGTGCAGGATTCTCGATCTCGAATCCGCGATCGAGCTATTCAAGGTCTTTTATTCCCTTTGTTTAACAAGCGATGAGTTTGCCCGAGCGGTTTTATCACTGCAGCTCGATGAGAATTTTGGCCTTTATATCAGCAACCTGACAGGAGACAGCCGCTGGAACCATGTGATCACCAATCGCCATCCGCTGATTCCCAACAGTCCCTTTAACGCTGCCAGAGATCTCTTTCTCCACGGCCTACTAACGGAATATCTGCACCGCTATTTAGAACTTTATCAAGCCAGCCGATAAGCTTTGAAGCTCGGGCAAAAGCGTGGGCCTTTGATCTCAGCAGTAGGTGCGATCGCAGCTTTGTTCAACGGCTTCATGCGAGGCTTAACTCGCTGTGTCCGTGGCAGCATTGGTTTGAAGATTCATAGAGCCGGGATACTTGAAAAGTTAATTCAAAGCAGCAAAAAGCCCCCACCCAGAAGGCGGAGGCTTTTTGTTGATTATGTAAAGCCCCTTCGGAACTAACAGCATCCATACCCCTAAGATGGTTTTTAGGTCTGCTAGTTTGCGTCTTGCCCTTTCGGAACAAGTTGCCATTTCGGGGACTCAGCTGGGCTATATGCGGGGGGTATGACAGCCCGATAAATCTATACTAATTTCTCTACCCAAAGAGTATCACCGTATAAATACGGAACATTGCCTAAGTTATTTGTACTTTTGTCGCAAAGGTAACAGACAGCCCTCAGAAATGGCATCTGAACAGAACTTCACTCGCTGCACTGATTATTCGCCAACCTCAAACGGCTCAATTGACAACGGCAACGAATGGTCCCGGAATCGGTCAAGATAAAAGGGTGATTCTTGGAGAAAGTTTAGGATTGACTGGGATTCAACCCCTATCGACGGAACTGGTGCATCGCATCGCAGCCGGAGAGGTGATTGATTCACCGGCTGCAGTCGTGCGAGAGCTGATTGATAATGCAATCGATGCCCAAGCCACTCGGATTGTCATTGCCCTGTGGCCGGATAACTGGCGCATTAAAGTTTCTGATAATGGAGTAGGGCTAAGCTGGGCCGATCTCAAGCAGGCGGCGGCTCCGCACACGACCAGCAAGCTGCGGAGTGGTGATCTCTCGCAGATTAGAACGTTAGGATTTCGGGGTGAAGCCCTCCATAGCTTGACTCAGGTGGGCCAACTTAATATCTGTAGTCGCAGGGGTGATGAAGGATGGCAGGTTACCTATGACCGGCAGGGACAAGTAGCGGAGGTGAATCAGGTTGCGATCGCATCCGGTACTATCGCCACGGTAGACCAACTTTTTTGGGACTGGCCGGCCCGCAAACAGGCTCTTCCCTCTCTAACGCAGCAGTTACGGAGCATTCAGGCCGTTATCCACAGCCATGCCCTGTGCCATCCCCAGATCACGTGGCAGGTCTATCAAGGCGAGCGTCAATGGTTTAGCATCGCCCCCGGTCAAACAGCTCAAGACATCTTGCCCCAGATTCTCAGCACCCTCGACCCTGGAGATCTGCGCTGCCTAAAAGTTCCGTTCAATAACGGTACAGAATACTTAGAAGTTTTGCTGGGTCTACCCGACCGCTGCCACCGCCACCGTCCCGACTGGGTGCGAGTGGCCGTCAATGGACGCTGCGTACAGGTGAGCGGCGACGATAATTTTACGGCCCTAAGACCACTAGAGCAGACGATTTTACGCAACTTTCGGCAAACCCTGCCACGCCATCGATATCCACTGTGTTTTATACATCTATACATCGAACCCGAGCAGGTTGACTGGAACCGTCATCCGGCAAAAACCGATATTTACCTTCGAGATCTTGAACAGTGGCAGCAGCGGGTAGCAGCGGTGATTCAAGAGCTGCTCAAGATTCCAGACGATGCTGATGCAGGACACAGTCAAAAAATTCAGCAGTTAGTGAAGGTCGCAGAAGGTAAAGGTGTATATAACCTACAACAGTCTTCGCTGTTGTCTAACACTGAGGAAGACCATGAGAGGCTGCATGAACTACGTGCGATCGCACAGCTTCATCAAACCTACATTTTGGCCGAGCATACGAGCGGCATGTGGCTCATAGAACAACACATTGCTCACGAGCGCGTTCTCTACGAACAGCTCCAGAAAGATTGGCAGTTGGTACCGCTAACGCCCCCAATCATGCTGCCAGATCTCACTGAACAGCAAGTTAACCAGTTAACTCATTTTGGACTAGAGATAGAGATCTTCGGTCCACACTTGTGGGCGATTCGCTCTGCACCTGAACCGCTAGCCAAACGTTCTGACTGCCAGGAAGCTCTACTGGAACTAAGTCAATGTACAGAGCTAGATGCAGCATTGGTTGCCACAGCCTGTCGTAGCGCGATTCGCAACGGCACCCCGCTTGCCTTACCAGAGATGCAAACGCTGTTAGATCAATGGCAGCGTACTCAACGTCCTCGAACCTGTCCCCACGGTCGTCCAATTTACCTTTCTCTTGAAGAGACAAATCTAGCTCGATTCTTCCGACGACATTGGGTGATTGGTAAGAGTCATGGTATTTGAGCTGCGATCTGAGTGACACGATCCACTTATAAAATATGTCAAAGGTCTACAGCACGACTTGACTGCATGGCAAAGGAGATAATTTCATCCACATCAGGGCAATAGCCATCCGTGGTGTCAACAGAGAGCAACGGCACAGGCAGCGCGGGTGGACAGTAATCAAACTTCGACAATTCAGTTCCTTCTTTAGCGGCGAGTATAGCCGAGTCACCGTGAAAGCGCTCTCGAGTCATATCCTTCGTGCTTCTTTCGATACATCGAGATCTTGCCAAGCCCGGAGCGACGGTGCAGATGACGAGAGAAACGTTAGCAATCTGCGTCAGTGGGAGTAACTTAGGTGCCCAGAGCTTATGCTGGAACGCCGCTTCGATCACAAGGCTAATTCCCTTTGAAGCCACAAAATCGACAGTCTCAAAGAAGGTTTCATAGATATCCCAATTCACGTCTTGGCCCAGCGATTCGTGGTTTCCCCCCACAGTATGCACGAAACCTTCCTTGAATTCATCGCGGCAAAATGCCGGACAGTGAATTCGGTTAGCCAAAAGATGGGCCAAAGTTGTTTCTCCTGACCCCGGTCGGCCTGTCACGACGACAACAAAAGGTTTCTTCATCGAAAATCTGAGTTTCTCATGGCTGCTGAAACCTATCTAAATTTCATCTTTTATGATCGATGCCAGCTTGTGACGCCTCCAGCTTGGTCAATAAGCGTGATGCCCTGAGCTGTAAGCTGATCACGGATGCGATCGCTCTCTGCAAAATCCTTCGCCTGCCGAGCAGCCTGCCGCAGGGCAATCAGTTCCTCAATTTCATCATCACCAGTTCCCACCGGATCTGCCTTCGCCTCTGGTTGAACTTCCAAACCCAGCACCTGTGCCAAGCAAACCAACGTTTGCCACCGACCTCGCAACTCATCAGCCGTCTCACTAATCTCTCCCTGATGGGTTAATACATTGCCAACCCGCCGCAACTCTTTCGCCAACTCAAACAACACCACCAAAGCACTGGATGTATTAAAGTCATCATCCATTGCCACCTTGAAGCGCTCAACCAATGCCCCCTCTGGCATCCGCATGGCAGCCGAATCGCCAAAGTCTTGATCTTCAACATCAGACCATCCCAGTTGACCACCATAGTCAAACCCGAACAGCAGCCCATCCCGCAGCGTTTGCCAGCTCTGATTCGCCGCAATCACAGCATCATCGGTAAAATCAATCGGCTTGCGATACTGCGCCTGCAGCACAAACAGACGCATCGCCATCGGATGAAACAACGCGCCATCCAACGCCGGAATCGGGCTGTCTAACAATTGACGAATCGTGGTGAAGTTTCCCAAAGACTTTGACATCTTTTCTCCCCCCACATTCACAAACCCATTGTGCATCCAGTAACGCGCCAAGCGCTCAGACCCCGACGCCTCAGACTGGGCAATTTCATTCTCATGATGCGGAAAAGTTAGATCGGACCCGCCGGCATGAATATCGATTTCAGTCCCCAGACAGTCCTTAGCCATTGCCGAGCATTCAAGGTGCCAACCCGGACGTCCAGCCCCCCAAGGAGAGTCCCAAGCCGGTTCACCAGGTTTTGTCGCCTTCCACAATGCGAAATCGAGGGGGTGGCGCTTCCGTACATCAGCTTGCACCCTGCCGCTAGCCCCCACCTCCATCTGATCAAGCTTACGGCCCGATAATTTGCCATACCCCGGGAATTTTTCGACCGCGTAGTAGACATCACCCTCCGCAGCATAGGCATGACCCCGCTGCTCCAGAGACTCAATCAACGCAATCATTTGAGGGATAAACTCAGTAGCCTTCGGATAAACATCCGCAGGTAAAATATTGAGCCGACTCATATCTTCTTGGTATGCAGTGATATATCGCTGGGTAATCACCTGCCAATCTTCGTTTTGTTCGCGGGCACGCTTGAGAATTTTGTCATCAATGTCGGTGTAATTCTGCACATACTGCACGTCATACCCACACCACTGCAGGTAACGCCGCACCACATCCCAGACAATGTAAGAGCGGGCATGCCCCAGGTGGCAATAGTCATAGACCGTGACACCACAACAGTAAAAGCGGACTTTACCCAGAGCAATTGGCTCAAAAGTTTCTTTTTGGCGAGTGAGCGTGTTGTAAAGCGTCAACGGCATAGGGTAAGACACCTAAGGTAAAAGTCAGCGGTAGAAAGCCTATCGCCCATCATCAAGCTAGCGCTCAACCGTATCGTGAGACAAGAGTCAAAAGAAACACACGTGATTTCAGACAACATTCTGTCTTGTCGCGCCGAAGATGACAAGATTTCATTGTTAGCATGTGATATGCGTCGAAAAAGTAAACTTTTACGTACAACTGCAACTTTTTTAAAGACCGTCCCTGCGCTTCATAAAAAAGAGGCACTATTGGTACAGGTGAAATACAAGTTATTATTTTATTTTCGGAGGAAAATATTTTCTTCAGTGTCAATATTGTGAAGAGACAAGGGAACACTAGCGTAGAGCCTGAAGTTATATGGTTAATGAAAGAAATGTTCTACCGACACTTTTGGAAGAGTTGGGGCTTTCTGCGCAGCAAAGAAAATGACTCGGAACATGATTGCCCCTGTTGCGGCCTTAATCTACCTTGGCCCCAATCTGCCAATTTGAGTCCGGAGACAGTCGAAACGCAGATTCAAGACGGTCAGCTAATCTACCGTCTCGAAGGAACTAGAACCTGCCCGCGCTGTTGTCATCAGTGGTCTGCAGTAATCATCAACGATACAGTTGAAGGCTACAATACTGAACAGTCTCGAGAGTTACCCACAGGTGGCAACCTTGAAGAAAATACTACTTGGTCTTCGCCTGCGACAACATAGCCAAAACTTGATGCAACAGCAACGATAATTAGCAGTTGCCATTCTAACTTTTCAAAAGTAGCTGTCTCTACACAGTCTCAGCTTTTGATAGGCGAGATGTTCGCGGCCTAAACTGCAAAAAATCTAGCTCACAACCTAGATGGCGAGCGTAGGCATAAGGTATTTCTCAAACTGTATGCACTTCTTAAATGATGGGTTGGAGTAGACAGAATTTAGGTATACACAAGTTATGTCTGTAAAAGACGCTTCCTTTCTTAAAGGTTGTACTGATTTAGCGACGGACCCGTTGAAGAACCCGCAGATCTTCTTCGTCTAGTTCCACAGGCACACCGCTTTGAATCAGTTCAACAAAGTCTTCGTTCGGCACCATAAAGCAAAGGGCATAGAGCCGTCCTGCACCTGTATTGATAATTTGGTGGGTACCGGTCGGCGGCACGAGTAAGCTGTCACCGGCTTGAATGCAAACCTCTTTGCCATCACAGCTCGCAATCCCTTGGCCTTCAAGGATAAAAAACATCTCCACTGCAATTTGATGACGATTAGGAGGCGTTGCTCCACCCGGATCGAAGATTTCGACACAGACCGTCAGCGACGCGGCGGCATTATTGGGGTCAAAGATAATCGCCAGCCGGTTTGTATCGTGATTATGAATTCGGAAGGCTCTATAGTCTGCTGGTGTCTTTACGACCGGAATCATGCAGTGGTCAGAGGCATTAGATGTCAGTGTACGTACAGCGGGTGGGGTCAGTAAAGTTGACATCGTGAACACCAATGTTTAGTTATGTTGCAGCACATTTGAGCCTATAGCGCCACGCTAACAGACATTCTTCAGTAAAGAGCTTGAGCAAACCTTAATCTTTGAAGATTGAAAGCACCGTTTTGTCGATGTCGATCTGCATATCTACGGGACTATGACGTAATAGACACGAATAGCTTTATCTACAGTTGCAAGTGTCAGCTAGCCAAGTTGTGTAAATTGACCCAAGAGATGCCATCTCTTTTCGAGACAATGCAGTAAAGAGACTGGCACAACAAATGACGAATTTCCGATGGCAATTTTGGATCGATCGCGGCGGCACCTTTACCGACATTGTGGCTCGCAAGCCAGACGGTTCACGAAGCGTTCATAAGCTGCTCTCTGAGAATCCATCTGTCTACCCAGATGCAGCACTGCAGGGAATTCGAGAGCTGATGGGTATCAAAGCAGACCAACCTCTCCCAACAGAGAAAATTGAGGTGGTGAAAATGGGGACCACGGTGGCAACCAATGCGCTGTTAGAACGAAAAGGCGATCGCAACCTATTGATCACAACCAAGGGCTTTGCCGATTTGCTGCGGATTGGCGATCAGCATCGCCCCGATATCTTTGCTCTAGAGATTGTCCTGCCGGAGATGCTGTACGAGCAGGTGGT
Organism: Acaryochloris thomasi RCC1774; assembly: GCF_003231495.1. Lineage (NCBI taxonomy): Bacteria > Bacillati > Cyanobacteriota > Cyanophyceae > Acaryochloridales > Acaryochloridaceae > Acaryochloris > Acaryochloris thomasi. Next base: position 7,845 of record NZ_PQWO01000024.1, on the reverse strand, counting down.
TGAAGTTAACGAACGCTATAGCGCCCACGGCGAAGAGCTGCAGCCGGTAGATTTAGAGGCAGCTCGGGCAGATTTGCAGGTCGCCTATGATGACGGCATTCGGAGCTGTGCGATCGCATGTCTCCACAGCTATCGCTACCCCGACCACGAGCAGCAGGTCGCCGACCTGGCAAAAGAGATGGGCTTTACCCAAATTTCTGTCTCTCACCAAATCAGTCCCCTGATCAAACTCGTGAGCCGGGGCGACACCACCGTCGTCGATGCCTATCTTTCTCCCATTCTGCGACGCTATGTAAACCGAACGGTAGCGGAGTTGGGAGACACTCGCCTGATGTTTATGCAGTCCAGCGGTGGCCTCGTAGATGCCCAGTATTTTCAAGGGAAAGACAGCATTCTTTCAGGTCCGGCTGGCGGTGTGGTGGGGGCAGTGCAAACCTGCGCGTTGGCGGGTCGCACTCAACTGATTGGCTTCGATATGGGCGGCACCTCTACAGATGTTTGCCACTATCAGGGAAGCTATGAACGAGTCCTGGAGACGGAGCTAACCGGGGTGCGATTGCGAACCCCCATGCTGGATATCCACACGGTTGCGGCAGGGGGCGGCTCGATTCTAAATTTTGATGGGTCCAGGTTCCGGGTCGGGCCGGAATCGGCAGGCGCAAGTCCTGGACCAACTTGCTATCGACAGAGTGGGCCGCTGACGGTGACGGACTGCAATGTGATGGTGGGTAAAATTCAGCCGCAGTTCTTCCCACAGGTGTTTGGTCCCGAGCACAATCTGCCGTTAGATATAGAGCCAGTTCAACGAGCGTTTGCGAAACTGGCGCGGCGCATCCAGAGCGAGACGAAACAGGTGCAGACGCCAGAGCAGGTAGCGGCAGGATTCCTGACCATCGCAGTGGAGAACATGGCGAATGCGATTAAGAAAATCTCGCTGCAGCGGGGCCACGATGTTTCGGACTACACGCTGTGCTGCTTTGGGAGTGCGGGGGGACAGCATGTCTGTCAGATTGCTGAAGTTTTAGGAATCCAAGAGATTTTGATTCATCCCTTTGCAGGGGTGCTGTCGGCGTTTGGGATGGGGCTGGCCGATCTGCGGGCCAGTCGGCAGCAAACGGTGGAGGTTTTGCTTTCAGAAGGACTCACTCAACTGGAATCGGACTTAGAGAAGCTGAAGACGATGGTGGCGAATGATCTTTTACAGCAGGGGGTAGTGAGGGATGAAGTTGAGTTGCGATCGCAACTCTATCTCCGCTACACCGGCACTGACGCGCCACTACTAGTAGATCTCGCAGACCCAGCGATGATGCAAGCTGAATTTGAAACCCTGCACCAGCAGCGCTATGGATTCATCGTTTCTGACCGAGCACTAATAGTGGAATCACTATCAGTAGAAGGCATCGCCACCACTCCAAAAACTGCAGATTTACAAGATCTCCCCCAGCGTTCTAGACCGGCTCAGGCAATCTCAAGCACACAGATCTTCACGTACAATCGTTGGCATGAGACTCTCATTTATCAACGTCAAGACCTGCGCCCTGGCGATCAGATTGATGGCCCTGCTTTGATTATGGAAGCCACTGGCACCAACGTGATTGAACCTGGCTGGCAAGCCCAAGTGATTCCGCAACAGCATTTGCTGATCACGCGATCAGCGGCAGTGCTAGCTCTAGCTCCTGCAGTCTCCGAGGCCCTAAACCCTAAACCCTTTCCAATATCCTCCGACACACCGGATCCGGTCCTATTAGAGATCTTCAATAATTTGTTTCGAGCCATTGCCGAGCAGATGGGCGTCACGCTACAAAACACCAGCTATTCCGTCAACATCAAAGAACGTTTAGATTTTTCCTGTGCACTATTCGACGGTAAAGGGCAGCTAATCGCTAATGCCCCCCACATCCCCGTTCACCTAGGTTCAATGGAAGATAGCGTTCAGTCTGTAATTGAGACCGCAGGCGATCGACTCCAGCAAGGAGATGTCTACGTTCTTAATGATCCCTACAGTGGCGGGACTCATTTACCTGACATTACGGTAGTCACTCCCGTCTTTATCGAGTCAGAACGTCTGTTCTATGTAGCTTCGCGAGGACACCATGCCGATATTGGGGGCATCACGCCGGGTTCAATGCCTGCCCACAGCAAAAGCCTCGAAGAGGAAGGGGTGTTGATCGCACCATTCCGAGTCGTTGAGCAAGGAAAGCTTCAAGCAGTAACGTTTCGGAGGTTGTTAACAGAGCATCCCCACCCCGCTCGAAACCCAGACCAAAATCTAGCAGATCTGCAGGCCCAGATTGCGGCCAATCAATGCGGTGTCCAAGAACTGCTCAAGATGGTCAATCACTACGGTCTATCAACGGTGCAGACTTACATGGAGCATGTGCAGCAGAATGCGGAACAGTCAGTGCGGCGCGTGATTGATCACCTGCAGGATGGGCAGTTTACTTACGTGATGGATGGCGAGCGACAGATTCAGGTGGCGATCACAGTGCATGCTCCAACGCGTAGCGCTCGTGTTGACTTCAGTGGGACTTCACCTCAGCAGGACGACAACTTTAATGCGCCAGTTGCGATCGCAAAAGCAGCCGTTCTCTACGTCTTTCGCACCCTAGTATCCACCGATATCCCCCTCAATGCAGGCTGTCTTAAACCCATCGAAATATATATCCCTGAGGATTGCTTTTTAAATCCCAAGCCCCCGGCAGCCATCGTGGCAGGCAACGTCGAAACCTCTCAAGCCATCGTCAATGCACTGTACGGCGCTTTAGGGAAACTGGCCGCCAGCCAAGGCACCATGAATAACCTCACCTTTGGCAACGAGAACTGTCAGTATTACGAAACCATCTGCGGAGGCTCAGGAGCGGGGCCGAACTTCAACGGAGCAGATGCGGTGCAAACGCACATGACCAACTCTCGCCTCACTGACCCCGAGATTTTGGAATGGCGGTTCCCGGTCAGGTTAGAACACTTTGGCCTTAGACCTCAAAGCGGCGGTCAAGGGCAATACTCGGGGGGAGATGGCGTTATTCGCCAGTTTCGTTTTTTAGAACCGATGACGGTCTCCATTCTATCGGGTCACCGCAGAGTAGCTCCCTTTGGCCTCCAGGGAGGACAGTCTGGCAAAACGGGGCAGAACCAACTAAAGCATCAGGGACATCTAACGAAGCTCGCTGGATGCACCACAAGAACGGTACAGATCGGCGATACGCTGACCATTAAGACGCCAGGGGGCGGTGGTTACTTTTCAAGAGCAGAAGATCAAACAGGAACAACAATCCTTGATCCGTCTACTTAACTCGCACGCAAATGTCTTGTACCCCCCTCCAATTGGGAACAATACATATATCGAGACATTAGGTGTAAACACCGAAGTCAGCTTTATATAAAAGCGAAGAAAATTATAGAAGGGCATCCCCACCCATACTTTAGTCAATAGCGTTTAAGCGACTCATTTATATACTCCCTAACCGCATTGATACAAATCAATGCCAAGGCAGTCTAGAGAACCATCTCAATCTCCCACATTTAGAGGCTTAAAGGTCTAGTCACTTAATAGTCAAAATTGAACACAGAAAAGTTGCCGATCACAAAAAGATTATGAATCAAGCTGCAGTTGATAAACGGAATACCCAACCCATTGAGTTGTTAAAAAGTGGACAGCTACTGGCGTTATCCCAGCATCAACCTGCAGGCTTAATTTTGCAGAAGCCATTTCATGCTGAATTTGTAGGCCCTGGAGCAGCGATTGGCGGCATGTTTGACGTCCAGTGCGTCACAATTCACACTCTGGGCAAAGCAGAATTTACGGTTCCAGAGAGCAAAGAAGATCGGCAGCAAGCTTTTGAGCGTCGCATGGACGATATTGCCGCGATCCAAACGCTCTGTGACGAAGTCCCCCTGAAACGGGCCATTGCCGTTCTTGAAATGTTCCGTCAGCAGCAATTTGATCTTAACGAGATTCGCACCATTCCCCATGAAATTTTAGCGAAGCTGGTCGGTGTCTTACCTAGCACCATTGAAATGGCTTGGCAGCACCAGCTCGGCCAGGCTGGCGGTGGAACACCCGCAGATCTAGCCTTTGCATAAGTTTTTAGGCTCGTAGATTTAGCAATCTAGCTCCTATTCCAGTTGCGATCGACAGTGAAGACGATCTGAAATCGTCACCTAAATCCTGCAAAGATTGTTCTGGACTGAATATGGCCGCTTCCAACACGATTGCATTCGACATAATTGGAACCTGCTTTAGCTTAGATCGCCCACAGGAGCGTCTACTAGCATTAGGCGCACCAAAATACGCACTACAGCTCTGGTTTGCCCAAGCTCTGAGAGATGCCTTCGCTTAGTCCCATGCCGATGGATATCGGCCTCTCAAGCAAGTATTAGAGGCGGAGTTGCCTCGAACGCTGGCATTGCTAGGGATAGAAACAAGCGCCGAAGTGCGGTCGCACATCGTCTCTGCCTTCAGTGAGCTAGAGTTGGTACCGGGAGCCTTAGATGTCTTTCAACAGCTGGAACGTGATCGCCCTGACCAACGGCAGCCTCGAGCTAACGCAAAAGCTTCTGGAGCAATCCGGCTCACGGCAGTACTTCACAGAAGTCCATTCCTGCGATGAGCTTGAAATTACCAAGCCCCATCCACGGGTTTACCAGCTATTACCGCAGATCGCAGGCAGCGTTTGGATGGTTGCCGCCCATACCTGGGATATTGCTGGCGCAATTCGAGCTGGGTTGAAGATGGCCTTTGTCACCGCTGGAGAAGGAGACTATCTCTCTATTTATCCACAGCCTGACGTACTGGCACCTGATTTAATGGGAGCTGTCGAGCAAATCATTGCCAGAGAGTCAGCGATCAGCCCATGACACCCTTCTTGCGTCCTCACTTACAGACAATACCGGGCTATACCCCTGGCGAACAGCCCCCTCCAGGGAGCACGGTGATTAAGCTCAATACCAATGAGAATCCTTATCCACCCTCGGATCGCGTTTTTGAGGCGCTCCAAAATATTGATGGGGAGCTGCTGCGTCGCTACCCCGATGCCTCCGCTCGAATGTTCCGGGAGGCGGCAGGTACAGTCTTCGATATCTCGCCTGATTGGATCACGGTTGCCAACGGCAGTGATGACCTACTGAGCATTATTATGCGTGCTTTTGTAGACGCTAACTCTAAGGTGGTCTACCCAATGCCCACCTACGTTCTCTATCGCACATTGGCGCAGCTTCAAGGGGTACAGCCCTGTGAGATTCCCTACGATGAGTCTTTCAATTTACCGATCTCGCAATTGGCAACAGCAGATGGGGCAGTAACGTTGGTCGCATCCCCCAATAGTCCTTCGGGAACAGCCATCCCGATTGAGCAGCTAGAGAAGCTGGCCGTCCAAGTCTCAGGTGTTCTAGTTATTGATGAAGCCTATGTTGATTTTGCTGAATCCAGTGCGCTGGCGCTAGTGCGAGACCATGACCATGTCATTGTTTTGAGGACACTATCTAAAGGATATTCACTGGCGGGGTTGCGGCTGGGATTTGCCATTGCCAATCCCCAAATCATTCAAGACCTCAACAAAGTGAAAGATAGCTATTGTGTCGATGCAATAGCAACTCTACTCGGCACGGCTGCCATTCAAGATCAAGATCACAAAAACAGAAACGCTGAGCGGGTCAAGCGCTCTCGGGGCACCTTAGCCCATGACTTAGAGCAGCTTGGTTTTCGGGTTTGGCCCTCTCAGACCAATTTCCTTTTAATTCAGCATCCCGACGCAAAGGCACTAGAACTCCAGCAGTGGCTCAAGCAGCGAAACATTTTGGTGCGCCATTTCAATCTACCCAGCGTGGTTGATAAGCTTAGAATCACAGTGGGCACCGATGAACAGAATGCCGTTCTGTGCCAACACTTTACTCATTATCTATCTGCGCTGAAGTCCTCATGAACCCATCAGACCCCCGTGTCGTACTGCAGCAGCGCCGAGAAAAACTGGCTCAGCATTTCTGTGGTCCGGCAATTCTGTGGTCCGGCAGCGAAAGCCCGCGCAACTTCCCAGCCAATCGATTTCCGTTTCGAGCCAGCAGCCATTTTCTGTTCTTTGCAGGCCGGTCTCTTGCCAATGCTGCCATTCACTTAGAGGCAGGTAAGCTAACCCTATTTATGGATGACGCCGATGCTAACGATGCTCTCTGGCACGGTCCCAGTCCCCGACGGCAAGAGATAGCCAAGCAGATGGGAGCAGATCAAGACTATCCCCTCAGTAAGTTGGCAAGCTGGACCCAAGATGTAGCAACGATTCCGGTTCAAGACTCTGCAACACGACAGATCCAAGAAAAGCAGATCGGGCGCACTCTAGGAAGCGCCAAACAACTACAGGGCCACAATCGCCAGCTAGCGAAGGCGATTGTGGCCGTGCGGATGATTCACGATCAAAGTGCGATCTCATCGATCCGAGAGGCAGCAGCGGTAACCGTTAAGGCGCATCTAGCGGGAATGACCGCTACCTATAACGCCCAAACAGAAGCAGAGATCCGAGCGGCGATGGAAGCTGTGATCATGGCCCACAACCTCACCTGTGCCTATAACAGCATTGTGACCGTGCAGGGCGAAGTTCTGCATAACCAGAGCTACCATCGCCCCATCCGAGCCGGAGACCTCCTGCTGGCCGACGTTGGCGCAGAGAAAGAGGGCTGGGCCTCAGATGTGACCCGCACATGGCCGATCTCCGGCTCTTTTTCCAGCACCCAACACGATATCTACGACATTGTGTTAGCAGCTCACGACATCTGTATTGCAAAAGCGGCCCCTGGCGTTGAATTTCGAGACTTGCACTTACTAGCTGCCTTAACGTTGGCTGAGGGTCTTGTGAGTCTCGGCATTCTCAAAGGTAAAGCTGAAACCCTCGTGGAACGGGATGCCCATGCCCTATTTTTTCCCCACGGCGTTGGTCATTTACTAGGGTTAGACGTTCACGACATGGAGGATCTAGGAGATTTAGCTGGGTATGCACCCGGAAGGAAGAGATGCGATCGCTTTGGCCTCGGCTTCCTGAGGCTCGATCGCCCACTGCAGAAGAGCATGATTGTGACCATCGAGCCTGGCTTCTATCAAGTGCCGAGTCTTCTGAAGAATCCAGAGCGACAATCTCATTACCAAGACTGCATCAACTGGGATCAGCTTGTTAAATTTAAAGATGTGCAGGGCATTCGCATCGAAGATGACATTTTAATTACAGCAAAAGGTGCTGAAGTCCTAACTGCTGCTCTACCCAGCGTACCCTCTCAGATAGAAAGCTATATGAATCGCTGTATCTGAGACACCTTTCCGGCGAGACGTTTCCTGTTCCACTTGATACAACCGAGATCTCGTTAGTGCTACTTGACGTAATGACGTCAGGAATCAGTGGCCTTGAAACCCTGCATCAAATTCGTCAGCGCTATAGTTGTTTAGAGATACCAACAAAAATGGTTACGGCCAGGGATCAAAGCGAAGACATTGAAGTCCCATCAGGTATTCCAATTAGTCAAATCTTCACGGCCCAAGACCCAGAAAACAGTGACTAAGCACTCAAGATTATCCAAAAGATCCGGTTTCAAATTCATGATCCCAAGCATCTAGAAGCCATCAAGAAGCACCACGAGATTTTACTTCCCGTTGATGCATTTGAGAAAGGCGGCAACTCCTAACTAATTAGTCAATATATTAGAGGGTACCTGTTTTCGGTTGATACGACAGCCTCTTGAACAAGATAGAGCGGTGGTGTTTTGTGCTCAAAAATTGGATAAAGCAGCGCTAGGGAGCGTTTGAGACCTTTTGAGATTGTGTTGATGCTGCTTTTGGAAAAAGTCCTAATGTATATGCGTAGCGCG